>JAHBXY010000063.1 GCA_019636275.1 Planctomycetota bacterium
AGGCGAGGGCCCGCGCGCGCCCCTGCACCCCTCGAGGTCCGCGCTCGTGGCGCGGACCTCGCAGGGGCGCGCGCGGGTCCTCGCCGCCTCGTGCCCCGCGCCGCGGCTTGCGCCGCGGCGCGCGACCGACTACGCCTCCTGCATGCGCTGGGCGCTCTTCGCCGCGGTCCTGCTCCTGTCGATCGCCGGCTTCGCGCTGGGCGCGTGGCTGGGCGGCAAGAGCAAGCGGGTGGCCACGGCGACCGTGGCCGTCGGGCTGCTCGCGCTCGTCGCGCGCACGGCGACCCGCTACCTGCCCCACCTCGAGTACCACCTCCTGCCGTTCGACTGGTACGCCGTCGTCCACCCGTGGTGGGTCATCCCGGCCGCGTTCCTCACGCTGGGCGTCGGGACGCGGCAGATGAGCACGCCGAACGGGCGCCGGCTCGTCGGCGTCTTCGCCGGCGCGCTCCTCCTCGTGTGCATGCAGCGCCTGTGGATCACGGCGCGCTTCGACCCGGCGACCGTCCACGGCCGGCTGAACCGCGAGGGGCTCTGCATCCAGTCGACGGACTACTCCTGCGGGGCCGCGTCGGCCGTCATGCTGCTGCACCAGGCGGGCGTCGCCTCGACCGAGCGCGAGATGGCCGAGCTGTGCTGGACCAACGGCCTCACCGGCACCGACGAGTTCGGCGTGTGCATGGGCCTGCGCCGGAAGCTCGCCGGCTCGGGCCGCCGGCCGGCGCTCGTCCGCTCGGACTGGGACGACCTCGTGCGCCGCCGCGGACCGGCCATGGCGACGATCTACTTCGGCTTCATGATCGACCACTGGGTCCTCGTGCTCGAGGCGCGCGAGCACGAGGTGGTCCTGCTCGACCCGCTCGCCGGCCGCCGCGTCCTCACGCGCGACGAGTTCCTGGCCGTGTGGCGGCGCGGGCTGGTCGTGATCGACGCGGGCTGACCGCGCTCACCGCTTGATCCGAGAGCGAAGCGAGCAGATCGAGCGGTGGCGCGCATCCCCGAGCCGGAGCGAGGGCGACAGGTGTCTCACTGCGGATCGGAGCTCGGGCCGCGCTCCATGACGTGGAATCATGACGAGCGACGGCCGCTGTGAGGCCGCTCACGGCGCCCAGGGCGCCAGCGACCGCTCGCGCCCGTCGGGCCCGCGCAGGCGCGGCCATCGGCCCGACCGCAGGACGACCACCCCGCCGTCGAGGGGGGCGATCGCCCCTTCGTGGGGGCCGAGGCACGTCGCCCGCCCGCCCTCGAGGTCGATCGCCCACACCTCGTCGTCGCGGCGCACGAGGACCAAGCGCCCGTCCGGGGCGGCCCAGCGCGTGACGAGCCGCTCCGCGCCGGCGCGCGGGAGGAGGACCTCGCGCTCGCCCCCCGGGAGGCGCCGCCGGACGAGCCCCTCGTCGTCGTAGAAGACCACGGCGTCGGCCGTGCAGGCCTCGAGCAGCACGCTGGCGACGGCCTCGAGGCGGAGCTCCACGCCGTCGCGCTCGAGCAGGGCGGGGCGCCGCGGCGCGCGCGAGGCCTCGCCGTCGTGGGCCGCGCGCCAGACCCAGCGCCCGCGGTCCAGGGCCGGGGCGACCAGCGCCTCGCCGTCCCAGCGCTGCGCGGACCGGACGACCAGCGCGCCCGCGACGGCGTCGAGGCGGAGCTCGTTCGTGACCGGGGCGACGAGCGGCCGCCCGGCGTCGTAGCCGGCCAGCTCGAAGGCGGGCAGGTGGAGCGCCCGCCCGGCGGCGTCGCGCAGCGTCCAGCCGCCGCGCAGCCGCGGCCGCGCCTCGACGAGCTCGTCGGGGTGGCGCCAGCCCGCGGCGAGGACCCGCGGCCCAGCGCGCACCACGTCCCCGGTGGCGGTGTCGTAGAAGATCGTGCCCGCGACCGCGCTCGCCTGCACGAGGCGCAGCTCGGCGCGGAAGTGGCTCATGCCGAGCGGCGGCAGGTGCAGCCGCCCCCGGGTGAGGTCGTGCACCGCCACCCAGCGCCCGTCGGTCGACCAGGCGGCCGCGTCGAGGCCGTCGGGCAGGCAGGCGAAGCGCGGCGGGAGGAGGCGCGGGGGGCGCTGGCCGGTGAGGTCGAGGACCAGCGCCCGCTCGGTCGTCGGCCGGACGCGCCCGCCCGCGCGCGGCGACGAGATGATGACCGCGTGGCGCGCGTCGGGCGAGAACGCCGCGTGGACGGGCACGAGGTCCTCGAGCCGCTCGGCGCCTGCCCGGGCGTCGACGATCAGCCCCGCGAGAACCAGCGGGGCGGCCAGCGCCAGGGCGACGCCATGCGCCAGGCGCAGGGCGGAGCCGCCGCCGCGCGCGGGGTGGCGGCGGCGCGCCCGGGCCCGCGCGAGGCCGCCGATCGCGACGACGCCGAGCAGCGCCCAGCCGACGCCGGCGAGCCCCAGGGCGAGGAGCCCTGCGCTGGTGGTGAGCAGCTCCGCCCCGGGCGCCCGCTCGCCCGGCTGGTTGGACGCCGCCCACACGTGGACGGGGCGCGCGTAGAGCAGGAACGGCACGACGAGCAGGAAGGCGGCGAGGGCCGCGAGCCAGAGGGCCAGGTAGCCGGCGATGTCCGTGCGCTCGTAGCCCATCATCGGCGCGGCGGCGGCGACGAGCGCCGGGCCGAGCCACCAGGTCGCCGACGCCACCGCGGCGCTGCCGCCGAGCGCGCCCAGGAAGAAGGCCCCGGCGAAGACCAGGGCGGGGCCCCACCAGGGCACGTGGTCGAGCGCGCCGGCGGCGGCGACCAGCGCGCCCGGGCCGAACACCACGAGGAGGGCGGCCAGGAGCCCGGCGACGGCCGCCAGGGCCACGAGCGCGCCCCCGACCAGGACCGCGGCCGGCAGGGCCAGGCGACCCATGGGCAGGAGGAGCAGCTCGTCGCGCCGGGGCGGCGCGCTGGCGCTGACCGACATCGTCCAGGGCAGGCCCACGACGAGCGGCCCGAGCGCGGCGATGACCACCAGCGCGACGGCCAGCGCCACGGGGTCGACGTCCTCGACCCCGCCCAGGCGGGTCACGGCGCCGACGGCCAGGGTCGAGAGCGCGAACGTGCCGCCGACCCGGAGCGCGTTGGGGCGCAGGGACGCGAGGAGGGGGCCGACCCCGCGGAGGCTGCTGCGGGCGCTCACGCGGCCACCTCCTCGCGCCCGCCGAGCACCTCGAAGTAGACCTCGCGCAGGGTCATGCGCCGCACCTCCAGCCGCTCGACGCCGGCCTCGGCCTCGAGCGCGGCCAGGAGGTCGTCCGAGTGGTCGTCGAGGACCACGACGCGCTCGCCCGGGGGGTCGCCCGGGTCGGCGACCACGCGCCGCACGCCCAGGAGGCCCGTCGCCGCGCGCTCGAGCGCCGCGGCGCCGCCGGGGCCGAGCACCACCCTCGCGCGCCGGAACCGCGCCCGCACGTCGTCGACGGCGCCGTGGACGGTGACCTCGCCCTGGCGCAGGAAGGCCACGCGGTCGGCGATCCGCTCCACGTCGTCGAGCAGGTGCGAGACGACGAGCACCGCCCGGCCCGGTCGCGACACCGTGTCGATCACCGCCTCGAGCAGGTCCTGGCGGGCGAACAGGTCGAGGCCCAGCGCCGGCTCGTCCAGGACCAGGAGCTCGGGGTCGGGCGCCAGGCCGATCACGAGGCGCAGCCGCGCCTGCATGCCCTTCGACAGCGACCCCAGGCGCTTGTCGAGCGGGACCTCGAAGCGGGCCAGGAGCTCGGCGGCGCGCGCCTCGTCCCAGCGCGGGCCGCGGAGGCGCCGCTGGAGCGTCAGCTCGTCCTTCACGCGCGCGCCGGCCCAGGCGGTCGAGGCATCGGACACGACGGCCAGCCGCTCGCGCTCGTCGGGCCCCAGCGCCTCCGGGTCGACCCCGAGCACCCGCGCCGCGCCGGCGTCGCGGGCCAGGAGGCCCGTGACGATCCGCACGAGCGTCGACTTGCCGCAGCCGTTGCGCCCGAGCAGGGCCGTCACGGCGCCGCGCGGCGCCGTGAGGTCGACCGCGCGCAGCACCTGCTCGCGCCCCCACCACTTCGCCACGCCCGAGAGCTCGACCAGCGCGTCCTCGCCCATCACGCCCTCCCCTCCGCCAGGAGGCGCCGCAGGAGCGCCTCCAGCTCGTCGTCGTCCATCGCCGCCCGGCGCGCGAGGTCGATCGCCTCGCGCAGGCGGTCCTCCACGATCGCGTCCCGCTCGCGCCGGCAGCGCCGCGCCGCGTGCGGGACCACGAACACCCCCACGCCCTTGCGCGTGTAGAGCAGGCCGCCCTGCTCGAGCTCCCGGTAGACCCGGATCACCGTGTTCGGGTTGACGACCAGGCCCCGGGCCAGCGCCCGCACGCTGGGGAGCTGGTCGTTGGGCCCGAACGCCCCGCGCGCGATGGCGAAGGTGATGCGGTTCTTGATCTGCTCGTAGGCCGGGACGTCGCTCGTCCAGTCGAGCGGCTCCGTCAGGCCCACCGGGAGCGAGTCCACCGCGCCTCCAACCGCCGCGGCCGTCGCGGCGAGCTGTCCTACTGCTCTAGAACAGTTAGCCGGCCCGCGCGGCGCCGTCAAGGCCCTCCTGCTGTTCTAGTGTTCTAGGACAGTTATGCGGCCGGAAGTCGCGCGGAGCCGTTCGGTTCGCGCGGCCCCCCCCCGGGTGGCTAGACTCCGCCACATGACGAGCACCCTGCGCCTGGTGGCCTTCCTCTGCTTCCCGCTCCTGGCCGCGGGCTGCCGCTCGGCGCCGCCGGTCGTCGACCTCACGCCGCGCTTCGTCGCAGGCCAGACCCGGACCGAGAGCCTGGTCTCCTACGCCAAGGTCAAGGCGCCGCTCGTCAGCGCCTCGGCCCACGTGGGCTTCTCGTGGAAGGCGACGGTCGTCGGCGCGAGCGACGATGGCGGCGCCACGGTCGACGCCGTCATGTCGCGCGTCGTGGCGCGCCTGCCCGGCGGCCTCGTGCTCGACACCGACTCGGTCATCCCGCTGGGCAGCCTCCTGCCGATCGGGCAGCTCCTGGGCGGCCTCGTGGGGGCGAAGTTCCAGTACGTCGTCTCGCCCACGGGCGAGGTCAAGGTCACGGAGTGGTCGAAGATCGTCGACGTGGCCGCCCGCGGCGCCGGGCTGGCCGTCCCGCGCGACGGCTCGGTGCCCACGCAGGACATGATCGCGCAGGCGCTGACGCGCGTGTACCGGCCGCTGCCGCGGCGGCCCGTCAAGCTGAAGGAGTCCTGGGGGCTCGACCAGGACTACCACTTCGGCGACCCCGAGTCCGGCCCGCGCGTGAGCTCGAGCGACTCGTACTCCTACGCGGGCCTGGGCGAGGTGGAGCTGCCCTTCGGCGGCGATGAGGTCTACGTCGAGGGGCTCGGGCTGCCCTACAAGGGCTCGCCGCAGGTGTCGTCGAAGGGCGAGCTGTTCCTCGGCGTCGTCGACGTGCAGGCGGCCAAGCAGCGGCGCGGGCTCTACATCGTCTCGGACGACGGCGCGCAGGTGCTCGGCTACCAGGAGTCGCACGACGGGATGAAGATCGCCCCCGCGGCGGGCGTGCTGCCGGTCGACGTCGGGCTGCGCCTGGCCCTGCTCGAGATCGGCTGGGTGTTCTTCTCCGAGAAGGGCTGGCGCTGACCCTCCGGAAGCGCCGCCGGCGCGGCCGGGCTCGAGCCCGTCCGCGCCGGAGGTGAAGGACGCCCCGGGCCGCTAGCGCTTCGGCGGCTGCGCCGGCTTGGCGCCGCCCCCGGTCCCGCCCGCGGGGGCCGCCGGCTTGGGCGCCGGCTGGGCCGGCTTGGCCGGCTGGGGCTGGGCGGGCTTGGGCTGCTGCGGCTTCGGGGTCTGCGGGTTCATGTGTCTGGCTCGTCCAGGGCCTGGGCGCCCGGCGGCGCGGGCCCACGCCCGGCCGCCGGCGGCGCGCGACTCCCTGCGGTCGGCGCGACCGTCCTCCGGCGCACGGCGAGTGCCGGCCGAACTCCCGTGGCCACCGAGCGGCATATCGGAGGTTAGCCTCCGATCTTGCGCCAGGCCCTCTCGCGGGGTCGGCTTCCGGGTCGCCACGACTCCTGCCATGTAGCGAGTTATAAATAGGAGGTATACTTCCGGATCGGAGGCGTACACCCGTGATCATCCGTGTGGCCTGCGCGCTGGCGCGGGCCGGCCGGGCGGCCCGCGCGGAGCGGGTCCTGGAGGACCGGGGGGTCGTCGTGGCCCGGGCGCCCGCCGACGAGGGCCTGCTCGAATGGCTCGAGCGCGCGCCGGCCGACCTCGTGCTCGTCGAGGCGCGGGCGCTCGCCGGGCGGCGCGGCGCGTCGCTCGCCGACCTGCGGGCCGGCCCCGACCACCCCGAGGTGGTCGTGTTCGTCGAGCGCGAGGACGCCGAGGCGCGCGCGCGCCTGCTTGCCCAGGGCGCCGTCGCGGTCGTCTACCACGGGGTCTCCGACGCCGCGCTGCGCGAGGCCCTCCTGGCCTTCGTCGCCCGCCGCCGCGAGGACCTGCAGCGCCGCGTGCGCGCGCGCCTCCTCGAGCGCAGGAGCGGCCTCGACGACTTCGCCTCGGACAGCCCGGCGATGACCGAGTTCCTGGCCGTCGTGCGCCGCGTCGTCGACGCCGAGACCTCCCTGCTCCTCCTCGGCGAGACCGGGGTGGGCAAGGAGCACCTGGCGCGGGCGATCCACGAGGCCAGCGCGCGGCGCAGCGGGCCCTTCATGGCGGTCAACTGCGCGGCCCTGCCGGAGGCGCTCCTCGAGAGCGAGCTGTTCGGGCACGTCGCCGGCGCGTTCACGGGGGCCGTGCGCGACCGGCGCGGCTACTTCGAGCTGGCCGACGGCGGGACGCTGTTCCTCGACGAGGTGGGCGAGCTCCCCGGCCACCTGCAGGTCAAGCTCCTGCGCGCGCTGCAGGAGCGCGCCGTCGTGCCGGTCGGCGGCGAGCGCGCGCTGCAGGTCGACGTGCGCCTCATGGCGGCCACGAACCGCGACCTGCAGGCCGAGGTGCGCCAGGGGCGCTTCCGCTCGGACCTGTTCTACCGGCTCGCCGTCGTGTCGCTCCTCGTGCCGCCGCTGCGCGAGCGGCGCGTCGACGTGCCGCGGCTCGCGCAGCGCTACGTGGAGCACTACCGGCGGCGGCTCGGCAAGTCGGTGCAGGGGGTGCGCGCCGACGCGCTGGACCTCCTCGTGCGCCACGACTGGCCGGGGAACGTGCGCGAGCTCATCAACGTGATCGAGCGCGCCGTCCTCCTGGCCACGGGCGACGAGGTCACGCCGGCCGACCTGCCCGTCGAGGTGAGCGGCCCGCGCGCCGCCGCGCCCGTGACCTCCGACGACGGCGCCGGGCTCGACGGCCCCTGGCTCCGGGTGCGCGACGAGGCGCTCCGCGACCTCGAGCGGCGCTACTTCACGCGCCTCATGACGACCTGCCGGGGGCGCGTCGGCGCGGCCGCGCGGGCGGCCGGGCTCTCGCCGCGGTCGCTCTTCGACGCCCTGCGGCGGACCGGGCTGCGCAGGGAGGCGTTCCGCAACCCCTGACCTGGCGGGCGTCACTCCCCTAGAATGCCCGCCGCCCCAGAGGACCGGACGGAGGTGCCGCGTGATCAGCTTCCTCGCCGCCCTGTGCCTCGGCCTGGCCCTGGCCGCGTCGGCCGGCCTGCGGGCCTTCATGCCGCTCCTGGCCGCCGCGGTGGCCGCGCGCCTGGGCTGGACCTCGCTCGGCGAGCCGTTCCAGTGGCTGCAGGAGACGCCGGCCCTGATGGCCCTGAGCGTGGCCGTGGTGCTCGAGGTCGCGGGCGACAAGGTCCCGGCGCTCGACCACGCCCTCGACCTCCTCCAGGCGCCCGTGCGCACGGCGGCCGGGGCCCTCGCCTGCGTGGCCGTCGTCACGCCCGAGGCGCCCGTCTGGGCCACGGCCCTCCTGGGCCTCGTGGCCGGCGGCGCGGCGCTCTCGGTCCACGCGACGAAGTCGTTCGTGCGCCTGGGGTCGACCGCGGCCACGGCCGGCGTCGCCAACCCGATCGTCTCGCTGCTCGAGGACGTGGCCTGCCTGGTCGTCACCGCGCTCTCGCTCCTCCTGTGGGTCTTCGCCGGCCTGATCGCCCTCCTGGCCCTCGTGTGGATGGTCGTCGGCGTGCGGAAGCTCCGCCGCCTGCGACGCGCCGCGCCGGCCGGCGCGGCCTGCCCGACGCGCGAGCCCGCCTGACCGGGTGGCTTCTGGCGGCGCAGGCGCGCCCGTAGACTCGGCCGCCCGAGGGCCACCCATGCACGACCAACGCCTCCTCGCGCTCGTCGCCGCCGCGCTCCTGACGACGCCGACGACGGGCTGCATCCTGGGCCGCACGCGCGACGAGGTCCCGCTCGACCCGGCGCGGGTGGCCATGATCGTCCCGGGCAAGACGACGAAGCGCGACGTCGTCGAGTTGCTCGGCGCGCCGACCTACGTCAACGACCGCATCGGCCTGCGCGTCGTCGGCCGCCCGGACGGGCTCGACGGCAGCGCGGTCGGGCCGCTCGTCGACGAGCTCGTCCGTTCGCCGCTCGACCACAGCTACACCTACGAGTACACGAACACGAAGAGCGCGTCGCTCTACCTGCTCGTCGTCAGCTTCACGAACCAGGAGACGCGCCGCGACCGCGTCGTGGTCTTCTTCGACGACGACGGCGTCGTGACCCACCTCGGGTCGAGCTTCAACGCGCGCGACGTCGCGTTCCGCCTGCCGACGTCCGACGACGACCTGCCGCGGGACGACGAGTGAGGGCCGGACTCGCGGCCCTCGCGGCCCTGGCGCTCACCGGCTGCCGCTACCACGTCGAGCACGTGCGCGACGGGCAGGGGGCGCCGCCGCGGGCGATCGCGCGCCTCGAGCCAGGTGAGACGAGCCTCGGGGAGGCCCTGACCGCGCTCGGCGCGCCGGACGGCGTCGAGTGGACCTACGACGCGGACGTGCTGGTCTACGACCACTGGGAGGTCCGACGCTCGCGCTGGGAGGTCGAGAACCCGATGACCTTCGTCGGGCGGCTCACGCCCCAGAGCCTCGTCGGCGAGGCGGTGACCTACGTGGTGTTCGTGGCCAGCCGGACGGGCCGCATCGCGCCCACGCCCCCGCGGCCCACGGGCGCCCCGACCCCTGGCCGCCCGGGGTTCACGACGAAGCCGCTCCGGCTCGACGGCGACCAGCAGGGCCGCGAGCGGGTGCGCCTGGTCTTCACCCGCCGCACGCAGGTGCTCGAGCGGGTCGAGGTCGCGCGCGGCCGGCCGCCCGGCGGCGTGGGCGGGGTCGCCCGGGGCACGTTCCTGCGCTGAAGCGTCCGGAACGCGAAGAGGCGCGCCGGAACCGGCGCGCCTCTCGAGTTAGCGGGGCCAGGATTCGAACCTGGGACCTCCGGGTTATGAGCCCGACGAGCTACCTGACTGCTCTACCCCGCGTCGTGTAGGCGCATTCTACGGACGGGCCGCGGCGCGTCAATGGATGACCTGGCCGGTAGGTCAATCGCCCTCGTCTCCGGCCTGCGAGGCCGGCGTCGGGGCGGCGCCCAGGACGTCCTCGTCGCGGGCGCCGACCTCGAGCACGTCGAGCTCGACGCAGGTGCAGGGGACTCCGAGGGCATCGGCGACCGACGGCGTCGTCCGGCCCCCGTCGCCCGAGACGAGCTCCTTGATGTAAGTCCCGGCCTCGGCCTCGACGCGCAGCTCGACCCGCGGCCCGTCCGGGGCGTCCGCGATCGAGAGCACCTCGAGCGCGCGCACGCGGCGGGCGCGGACGAGGTCGGTGCGCCGGCGGGCGACCCGCTGCGGGGTGCGCTGGGCCAGGGTCACGCCGCCGAGGCGGTCGGGCAGGGCCGCGACGCGCGCCGGGTCGAGCGGGCCCTCGACGCGCGCCACGGCCCGGTAGACCTTCGGCGCCGGCCAGCCCTTCACGCGCGCGACGACCTCGTCGGGGACGAGCCGCAGCCCTTCCGGCAGCGCCAGCGCGCCCGCCGCCCCGGCCTCGACCTCGGCCGCGAGCGTTGCGAGGTCGGCCGACCGCCGCCGCGGCGCCTGCACCTCGAACACGAACGGACGCCCCGCGCCGAGGCACAGCACGTCGACGTCCTCGCGCCCCATGCCATGCAGGGTGGTCGCCGCCGCGTCGCCCAGGAACGCCGCCGCGCACGGCCCGGCCAGGAGCCCCTCGATCGAGCGGGGGTAGGCCAGCCCCGTCCCGTCGCAGGCGGCGCAGCCGCGCGGGCGGCGCTCGCGGCAGGCGGGGCAGGGCCACGTGGCGCGCGTCTGCGAGACGCCGCGCGCGCGCTTGACGTAGCGCCCGTAGAGGTGGAGCGGCCGCAGGGTGACCTCGAGCGCCTCACGGTCGGCGTCCCACACGAAGAGCGCCTCCGGGCGCACGAAGGCGGCCCGCCGCTCGCTCCAGGCATCGGCGAGGAGGCCGCCGGCGGCGCGCTTCACGGCGCCCTTCCAGGCCAGGAGCGCGGGCTCGGAGACGTGCTTGCCGAGGCCGCGCGCGCGCACGCCGACGAGGAACGTGGCGAACTCGAGGCCCTCGGCCGCCGCGCGCGCGCGGTCGGCGACGAGCGGCCCCAGGGCGGCGGGGTCCGGAAGGGGCGTGGAGCGGGTCATCCCCGGCGCATTCTGCCACGGTCGCGCCCCCGCGCGCCGCGCGGCGTCCCGGCGCGTCGCTTGCGAGCGCGCTCCGGACGGACTAAGAACAAGACACGAGGACGGAGGTCGTAGAGCCGCGATGCCCAGAGGGAGGAAGGACGCGACGTCGATCGTCAGGGCCGACAGGGCCGACGAGCCCGCGCGGCGCGCCGCCGCGACGCCCTGGCGCATCGACCTGCACGTCGAGCTCAGCGGCTGGCTGACCTACACCTACCGCCACCTGCGCATCGAGCGCACGGCCCGGCGCGCGTCGGCGCGGGAGTTCGTCCTGGCGCTGGCCTACGACGAGGACCTCGAGCTCGTCACGCGGCCGCGCGACCTCGTGCGCCAGCGCGGGCGCCTGCTCGAGCTCGACGTCGCCGACCGGCTGTGGCGGCGGCTGCGCGCGCTCAAGCCCGAGCGCCTCGAGGGCAGCTACCCCTGCCTCGACCACATGGAGGCGGCCCAGCTCGACGGCTCGGTCGGGATCGACGGCGAGCCGATCGCCGTGTCGACCGGCGAGGAGGGCCCGGCCTGCCTGACGCTGAGCTGGGGCGCGGGGGCCCGGGCGCGGCGCAAGCGCATCGTGATCGACCGCTTCCGCGAGCCCCCGGCGCACCTGCGCGACGGCGCCGCGCCGCTGGCCTCGATCTGCGCGCTCGTCGACGCCGGCCTCAAGCGCGAGGCGCCGTTCTCGCCGCGCCGCACGCAGCCGTCGACCGACCTGGCCCTCGAGTTCGAGGGGCTGAAGGCGCTCTGCTTCCTGAACCTCCGCCACTTCGAGCGGCGCGCCGTCGAGGCGCTCGGCTCGCTGCGCGACGGCAAGGCGCTCCCGTCGCTCACGGGCGAGCTGTTCGCGCCCGACGCGCAGGTGCGCCTGCAGGCGCTCGACGCCCTGGCGGCGATCGGCGACGGGTCGGCCGCCGACGACGTCGAGCTGCTCACCTGGGACGACGAGGGCCCGGTGCGCGAGAAGGCGCGCCACGTCCTCGAGCGGCTCAAGGCCTGCGATGGGTGATGCGCTCGCGAGGGGCGGGCGGCTGGCGCGAGCTCCCGGACTGGCATGAACCGGCCCGCTCCGCCCGTCCCCATCGCTCGCTCTGGCGGGTCGGGGACGAGGGGCGGGCGGCTGGCGCGAGCTCCCGGGCTGGCATGAACCGGCCCGCTCCGCCCGTCCCCATCGCTCGCTCTGGCGGGTCGGGGACGAGGGGCGGCCTCAGGCGCCCAGAGAGCGCGCGTCGAGAGCGCGTCGAGAGCGCGTCGCCCGCGGCCGGGTCGGGCGGCCCGGCCGCTAACGCATCATCGCCGGCGCGCAACCCGCCCCCGGACGGCGTCGATGCGCGCCGGTGCACCTGCCGGTTGCCACCCGCGGGCGCGGCTGTTTTCATCGGGGCCACGCCGCGCGGCGGAGCCGCGCGCACGAGGAGCGTCGACGTGAGCCGCCGCCCGGCGAAGCAGGACGAGGAGCTCGAGGACGAGGACGACGACGAGGATGCCCTCGAGGACGAGGACGACGACGACGACGACCTCGAGGACGAGGACGACGACGACGGCTTCGACGAGGACGAGGACGACTTCGACGAGGACTTCGACGACGACGAGGACGAAGACGAAGACGAGGCCGACGACGACCTCGACGAGGACGACGACTACGAGGACCAAGACGACGACGACGACGACGACTAGGCCCGAGGCGCCGGCGTCGGTCGCCGTCGTGGCGATCGGCAACGAGCTCCTCTCGGGCAAGGTCCGCGACCAGAACGTCCACTACCTGGCGCAGGAGCTGCGCGAGCTCGGGGTCCCGCTGCGCCTCGTGCTCGTGGTGCCCGACGAGGTGCCGGCGATCGTCGACGCCCTGGCGCTCGCGCGCGCGCGCGCCGAGGCCGTGCTGACCACCGGCGGCGTCGGCCCGACGCACGACGACGTGACGATCCCGGCCCTGGCCGAGGCCTTCGGCGTCGACCGCGTGCGCGACCCGCAGCTCGAGCGCGACATCCAGGCCTACTACGGCGGCCGCGCCAACGGCGACGTCCTGGCGATGGCCGACCTGCCGCGCGGCGCCGAGCTCCTGCGACCCGTGTCGTTCTTCCTCCCGATCATCCGCCTGGGGCCGGTGCTCACCTTCCCGGGCGAGCCGGGCGCCCTGCGCCGGCTGTTCGAGGGCTGGAAGGCGGCCTGGCGCCGCGACCCCTTCGTCGTCGCGCGCCTGGAGCTGGACGCAGACGAGGGGGAGCTGGCCCCGCACCTGCGGGCGCACCAAACGGAGTTTCCCACCATCCAGATCGGCAGTTATCCTCGCTTCGACGAGGGAGCGCCGTACCGAGTGCTGGTCACCCTGGAGGACAAGGACGCCGAGGCCGTGCGTCGGGCCGGAGAGCGGCTTGCCGCTCGCCTGCGCGATGGCTTCGGGGCCCCTGCCCTCCTCAGGGTGGACTTTCCGCCGGGAGCGACGGGGTGACCCCCAGGAGCGCTGACGGCGCCAACGGCTCGCGCGAGCGAGCGCAGCGTGCGAGCCAGGCATCGAGGAGACCATGGGCTACGACCAGAACCTGATCAACCGCATCCAAGGGGCCGCCCGCGCGCGCGACATCGCCAAGGTCGAGGAGATCTGGCTGGACCTGCAGGGCTCCGGCCCCGTCGGCGCGCTGGACCCGTTCCTCGACGCCGCCCGCGAGGTGGCCGACCGCGGCGAGAAGGAGAAGGCGGCGGAGCTGCTGCTCCTCCTGCGCGACGACCTCAAGGGGCAGGGCCGCGACGCCGACCTGCTCGAGGTCATGCGGCGCGCCGTCCTCTACTCGGCCCGCATGAAGGGCGTGCGCGACGAGCTCGTCGAGCTCTACCGCAAGCGCTACGGCGAGCGGCCCGGGTTCGAGGTCGTCCTCTCGCGCACGGGCCTGCTCAGCGACGGCGCGCTGCAGGAGGCGGTCAAGCAGCTCGACCAGGTGTTCGGCTTCGACGTGGGCGACTTCGTCTTCCACGCGCGCGGCTGGGGCGTCGGCAAGGTCGTCGAGTGCTACCCCGAGGCGGGCGAGTTCGTGATCGACTTCGCGCGCAACCGCGGCGCCCGCATGGAGGCGGGCATGGCCATGACGGCGCTGCAGCGCCGCTCGGCCGACGACCTCGACGTCATGCTCTGGACCGACAAGGACCGCGTCCGGCGGCTGGCCGAGGAGGACCCGCTCAAGCTGCTCAAGTCGGCGCTCGAGTCGTCGGGGGGCAAGCTGCAGGCGCGCGACCTGCGCGAGAAGCTCACCGACATCCTCGACAAGGGCGCCTGGACGAAGTTCTGGGGCCGGGCCAAGAAGGCGGCCAAGGACGACCCGCGCCTGGAGATCGGGCCCGCCCCGCGGTCGATCATCTCGCTGCGCGAGGCGCCGGTCTCGCGCGACGAGGAGGTGGCCCAGACGCTCAAGCGGCTGCGCGGCTTCGCCGAGGTGCTCGAGACCGCCCGGCGCGAGCTCGTCGAGCTGTGGCGCGACGAGCGCGTGGCCGACCTGCCGCCCTGGCTGGCCGAGGTGCTCGAGACCCTGAAGAAGAACCACGGCAAGACGGGCACCCCGGAGCAGCGCGCCTGCCGCCTCGAGCTGGCGCTCCTGCGCGACGAGGTGGCGTCGCGCTGGCCGCAGGCCGTCCCCGACACGCAGCCGAGCACGCCGCCGAAGCTCGACCCTGACACGGGCGAGGTGGCGGACCCGGGCGTGAGCCCGTCCGTCCGCGAGGCGCTCGAGGGCCTCGAGGGCAAGGCGCTGCCGGGCGTCCTCAAGCTCATGGTGACCGCCGACTACCGCCGCCGGGCGGTGGAGCTGACGTCGCTCGTGCTCGAGCGCGGCGTCGCCGCCGACACGCTCGTGGCCGTGCTCCTCGACCCGGCCCCGCAGACCTGGGACGAGGCCGTCCTGGGCCTCAAGCGCCTGGGCCGCGAGGAGGCCGTCATCGAGGCCTCGCGCAAGGTGTTCATCAAGCCCACCGACTTCCCCGACGCCTACGCGGCGCTGGCCCGGCTGCACCTGCACAACCGGGGCGACATCCTCGGGGAGCGCACCCAGGCCGAGTTCCTCGCCAAGGTGATCCAGCTCCTCGACGCCGTGACGCTCGACCTGCGCGCGACGAGCGACAAGCAGGAGAAGGCGCAGCTCAAGGGCACGCTCGACAGCCTGCGGGCGATCCTGAACGACAAGGGCCAGCGGGCGATCGGCAACGTGATCGAGAACGGCACCGAGGACGACGTGCGCCGGATCCTGCAGCTCGTGCGGCAGAGCCCGTCGGTGACGCCGACGGTGATCCGGGCCACGGAGAACTTCGTCGTGCACCGGTTCCCGGAGCTCCTGGCGACGGTCGTGGCCGCGCCGCGGCCCGAGGAGCAGGAGCAGACCTTCACCGTCTACACGACGGCCGAGGGCAAGCGGCGCCGCGAGCAGGAGCTGCACAAGCTGCTCGAGGTCGACATGCCGCAGATCACGATCGAGATCGGCAAGGCGCTCGAGTTCGGCGACATCTCGGAGAACGCCGAGCTCGACGCGGCCCGCGAGCGCCAGCAGCGCCTCGCCGACCAGGTGAAGCGCATCCAGCAGGACCTGGAGCGCGCGGTCGTGTTCGACCCGGCGTCGGTCGAGACCGACGAGGTGCGCGTCGGCACGCGCGTGGTGGTCGATCACCTCGACACCGGCCGCGACGTGACCTTCACGATCCTCGGCCCCTGGGACCTCGACGACGAGGACTCGACGATCGTCAGCCACCTGTCGCCGGTGGCCCAGGGCATCCTGGGCAAGGCGCCGGGCGAGCAGGCCACCGTGCGCCTGCCCGACGGCTCGCGCGCGCACTACCGGGTGAAGACGATCGAGCGGGCCGTCCTGCAGCAGCAACACTAGCCGTTACGACCTACTTCGACGAGCCCGCGTCCGCAGCCGTCGAGCACACCGCTCAGCGCAGCGGCGCGGGGCGAATCGCGTCGAGCGCGGCGCGGGCCACGACGTAGATCGGGCTGAGGCAGGCCAGGCCGACCATGAGCTTCTGTGAGGTGACGTGGCCCGCCTCGTCGCCCACCGCCAGGAGGATGAGCGGCTTGATCGCGGCGACGAACGCGGCCACGCCGAGGAAGAAGCCCAGGACCCACTCGATCGGGGTCCAGATCCAGGGGAACTGGCCCGCGCCGACGAACACCTCCTTCGGCGCGCGCGGGTTCACGCGCAGGACGTGGGTCGACCGCGGGGCGAAGCGCTGCAGGGTCGCGGCGGCGGAGGCGCGCGAGTAGGCGAAGCGCTGGCTCCAGCCCGCGTCCTGGTTCGAGACGACGTGGTGCTCCTCGCCCAGCTTGAAGCGGAAGTGGACCTGCGGCGCGACGCTCGTCGTCTTGACCGACCCGCCGGCGCCCCAGGCGTCGTGGCTCACCTCCACGTCGGGGCCGCGGTGGACCTGGCTCGTGTCCGACACGCGGCGGGTGGACGTGGTCTCGACCAGCCGCGCCGACGTGACGACGGCCTCGACCCTCGGCCAGGCGCGGCTCGAGAAGAGGACGCGCAGCTTCTCCGTCGCGAACCAGAAGAGGGCCAGCCCGCCGGCCGAGACGGCGAGCAAGAACAGGTGGACGATGACGTCCTCGGCCTCCACGGGGCACCTCGCCGGGGAGTGTAGCCGGGGGCCGACCGCCGCGCCGATCAGACCCCGTCGACCTCGACGGGGCACCAGACCAGCGCGCGCTCGCGCGAGAGCGCCGCGAGCGTGAGCAGCGGCCCGAGCGCGGCCTCGAGGACCGCCCCCTCGGCGGCGAACACCCCCGGCCAGCCGCGGGGCAGGTCGACCCGGGTCAGGGCGTGCGGCCGCGAGATGCCCGCCAGGGCGCGGGCCTCGTCGACGGCCGTGCGCACGCCGCCGAGGCGGTCGACGAGGCCCAGGGCGAGCGCCTGGCGTCCGGTATAGACGCGCCCCTGGGCCAGGCGCTCGACGTCGAACAGGGGCAGCCGGCGCCCCTCGGCCACGCGCTCGAGGAACACGCGGTAGAAGCGCTCGAGCTCGCGCCGGGCGGCCAGGCGCTCGTCCTCGGTGAACCCGCGGTCGGGGTCGAACATGCCGGCGCGCGCGCCGAAGCTCGGTCCCTCGAAGCCCACGCCCAGCCGCTCGAGGGCCGGGCGCAGGTGCAGCTTGCCGGCGACGATCCCGATCGAGCCGGTGAGCGTCGAGGGCTGGGCCACGATCCGCCGCGCGCCGACGGCGGCGTAGTAGCCGCCCGAGGCGGCCACCCGCCCGAGGCTGGCGACGACCGGCTTCTCCTGGTCCAGGCGCCGCACGGCCCGCCACAGGTCGTCGGACGCCGTGGCGCTGCCGCCGGGGCTGTCGATCCGCACGACCACGGCGCGCACGCGCGGCTGCTCGCGCAGGGCCTCGAGCAGGGCCGCGGCCGCGTGGGCCGGCAGCCCGCGCCCGGTCTCGCCCGGGACGATCGTCCCCGACAGGGGCACGAGCGCCACGACGGGGCGGTCGCGCAGGGCGTCGCGCAGCAGGTCGCCGTCGCGGCGCCGGCGCAGGAGCGGCCCGGGGCCGGTCGTCCGCAGGCCGCGCTCGAGGCCCAGGAGGGCCGCGCCGCGCGCCTCGACCTCGTCCTTGTAGGCCAGGCCATCGATGAGCCGGCGCGCGACGGCCGCGCGGTGCGACACCGGCGCGTCGTCGATCGCCTCGACGACCCGGTCGCGCGGCAGGCCGCGGCCCGCGACGAAGGCCCCGACCACCTGCTCGTAGAGGTCGGCGCCGAGGCTCTCCGACATCTCGCGGTGCGCCGGGGTCATGCTCCGCTGCGTGAACATGTCGGCGGCGGTCTTGTAGGGCCCCTCGCGGTCGAGCGCCGGGACGACGCCGATCAGCTCCAGGAGCTCGGCCAGGAACACGGCCCGCACGCGCAGGCCCACGAACTCGAGCTGCGCCTCGGGGACGGCCAGGGCCCGGTCGGCGGCGCAGGCGACCAGGAGGCAGGGGGCCGTCGTCCCGTCGACCCACACCAGGGCCTGCTTGCCGGCCGCGCGCACCTCGTCGAGCGCCTGCGCCAGCGCCTCGGCCTGCGCCAGCGACAGCCCGGCGCGGTCGAGCAGGACGATCACCAGCCGCAGCCGCGCGTGGTCGCGCGCCGCCTCGAGCGCGTCGAGCGCCTCCTCGAGCGAGAGCACGTGCTGGGCGGCGAACAGCCGCCGCCAGCCGGCCGCGTGGTCCGGCACCTCGGCCGTGAGGCGCAGGACCAGGGCGTCCGGGCGCGCGAGGAGGCCCAGCGCCGCCGTCAGCGCCAGGCGCGGCAGCAGGAGGACCAGGACGAGCAGGCGGATGACGCGGCGGACGAGCCAACCCAAGTTACACCGTGACCCGGCGCGCTACGCCCCGCCCTTGCCGACCACGTTGACGTCGTTCACCAGCAGCCAGGGCAGCCGGTAGGCGCCGTAGACGGACTCGACCTCGCGCGACAGCCCGCCGAGGTGCGCCGGGCCGAGGAGGTCGTAGACGTTGCCGGCGATCGACACGTCCTTCACCCGGCCCGTGACCTGCCCGTCCTCGATGGCGTAGGCCACGTCGATCGGGTTGCTGAAGGTGCCGGGGAGGGTGTTGCCCTGCCCCATGCCGATCACCGACTGCACGAGCAGCCCGCGGCGCACGCCCTTCAGCAGGTCCGCCCAGGGGGCCTCGCCCTCCCGCGCGACGATGTTGCTGAACCCGGGCCCGGGGCGGCCCATGACGCCGCCGCGCTCGCCGTTGCCGGTCGGCGCCTGGCCGGTGGCCTGGGCGGTCTCGAGGTCGTGGACGAAGCCGCGCAGGACGCCCGCCTCGACCAGCGGCGTCCGCCGCCGCGGGACGCCCTCGTCGTCGAACGGCGCGCTGCCGAGCGCGCCCGGGAGGAGCCCGTCGTCGGTCAGGTGGACGCGCGGGTCGAGGACCCGCTGGCCGACCTTCTCGCGCAGGGGCGACGTGCCGAGCATGACGGTCTTGCCCGAGAGCGCCTCGAGCAGCGGCCCCCACAGGACGAGGCTCCCCGGCGGCGTGAACAGCACCGGCAGGCGCCCCGGCTGGAAGGCGACCGTCCGCTCGGCCCAGGCCAGCCGCTGCAGGAGCGGCGCCACGACCTCGGCCGGGTCGACGGCGGCGCGCGCCGGCGCGGCGACCGACGTGTAGTCCATGAGGACGTCCTGGTCCTGCGTGCGGTTGGCCTCGACGCCGACGGAGAACACGGTCCGGCGATGCGCCACCCGCGCGCCGGCCGAGTTGACGAGCTCGGTGCGCCCGGCCGCGCGGCGGATCACGACGTCGAACACGACGCCCGGGAAGCGCGCCCGCAGCGGGTCGACGACCTGCCGCCCGTAGGCGACGAGGTCGGCCACGCCGAGCGCGGCCGTGGCCTCGTCGTGGCCGCCGAGGGCCTCGTCGTCGACGGGCGCGGGGGCCTGGCCGGGGAAGCGCACCTCGGTCGCGTCGCCCACGTCGATGCTGTGCTCGGTGTGCAGCACGAGCCGGTCGAGGCCCTCGACCGACGTGTCGCGCGACCCGGCGAAGCCCAGCCGCCCGCCCTTCTTGGCCCGCACGGCCAGCCCGCTCGACTCGCGCGCCAGCGCCGTCTTCACCTGCCCCGCCGTGAAGCGCACCTCGAGCGCGTCGGAGCTGGCGCCGAAGACCTCCGCCTCGTCGGTCCGGTCGCGCAGCCGCTCGAGCAGCGCCGCGGCGCCGATGTCCTTGACCACGCCCGCGCCGGTCATCAGCGCCCCCCCACGACGACGTTCTCGATCCGCACGTGCGGGCTGCCCATGCCGACCGGCATGGACTGGCCCTCCTTGCCGCAGCGCCCCGAGTTGTCCCAGGAGAAGTCGTCGCCGACCGCCGTGACGTTCTCGAGCGTCTCGAACAGGTTGCCGGCCAGGATCACGTCGCGCACGGGCTCCGCCACCTTGCCGTCGCGGATCATGTAGGCGTAGGCCGAGCTGAAGGAGAAGTTGCCCAGGCAGGTCTGCCCGCCGCGCGACTTGAGCGCGTAGACCCCGAGCTTCACGTCCGAGATCATGGCCTCGAACGACGTGTCGCCCGGCTCGATGAACGTGTTGCGCATGCGCACCAGCGGCGGGTGGTTGTAGTCCTGCGCCCGCGCGTTGCCGGTCGGCTCCTCGCCCAGCTTGGCCGCCGTCTCGCGCGAGTGGAGCCGCCCGACGAGCACGCCCTCCTTGACCAGCTGCGTGCGCTTCATGGGCACGCCCTCGTCGTCGAAGCCGTGCGTCCCCGGCAGGTCGCCGCCCGGGACCTCGACGCCGCTGTCGGCGATGTTCAGGAGCGGCCGCCCGAAGCGCCGGCCCATGCGCATGGCCTTCTGCGCCTCCTCGTTCTCGTAGACGAAGTCGGACTCGGACAGGTGCCCGAACGCCTCGTGCACGAACACGCCGGCGAGCGACGGGTTGATCACGACCGGGTAGACGCCGCCCTTCACGGGCTCGGCGTCGAGCAGCTCCCGCGCGCGCGCGGCGGCGACGCGCGCCATCTCCGTGCGCCCGCGCACGGCCTCGAAGCCGCGGCTGGCCAGCGTGCGCGCCTCGGTGGCGGTCTGCACGTCGTCGCCGCGCACGGCCTCGGCCACGCAGTAGAGGTCGATCAGCGGGCGCTCCTCGACGATCCATGCCCCCTGCGAGTTGCCGTAGTAGACGGTCTGCACGCGGTCCTGGTAGATCGCGCGCGTCGAGCGGATCGCCGCGTCGGCCGCGAGCATGACGTCGTTGAGCTCGCGCAGGAGCCCGACCTTCTCGGCCAGCGACACCTGCCGGAAGTCCTCCGCCAGCGGCGGGCGCGTGACGCTCACGGCGGGCGCGACCTCGGCCAGGTCGATCCGCGCGGCCGGCACGGCGCGCGCGCAGGCGAGCGCCTCCTGCACCTTTCGCGGGAGCTGGTCGAGGTCGTTGAAGGTGGCCGTCCCCCAGCCGCCCTCCTCGGCCAGGCAGCGGACGAAGCCGCCGCGGTCGAGCAGCTCCTGCGCCGTGTCCAGGCGCTTGCCCCGGTAGACCACCCGCGTGCCGACCGTCTCCTCGATGCGCACCTCGCAGAAGCGGGCGCCGCTGCGCCGGATCGCCTCCTCGATGCGGTGCCGGGCCTCCTGCTCGTCCATCGCGCGCCTCCTCGTGCGCTCCGCCGCCGCGGCGCGCGGGGCGGGCCCGCCAGGCTACCAGGGGGGCGCGCCCCGGCGAGGCATCCCACGCCCCGGAGGTCCGGCCGGGGAACGCGCCCCACGCACGCCTCGAGCGGGTCGGGCCGGACCGACTCCGGCCGCGGGTCCCATGCTCGGCCGCCGGGTCACCCCGTGAGCTCTCGGTTTGCAAGGAAGGGCGGCCGAGCACGCGGATCCCGCGGCATCAGCCCGAAGAGGCGAGAGGGGCGGCTGGAGGCCGCGAAGCGGCCATCCGGCCGCCCCTCGCGACCCCGATCGGCTACGCTCGGGCGCGTGGGCCTGTTCCAGGACGACCGTCGCCTCTACGGCCTGCTCTTGCTCCTCGGCGGCGCCTGGTGCGCGCGCGCCGGCGGGCTCGAGCCGCGCGGCGCCCTGCTGCTGCTCGTCGTCGGGCTGGGCCTCCTCGCGGCCGGCCTGGGGCTCCTCCTGCGCCAGCGCTGGGCCCGCGCCCTCGGCTGCGCGCTCGTCGCGGCGCTGGCCGCGCACGCGGTCGCGCGCCGGCTGCTCCTCGACGAGCCGTTCACCCTGTGGCGCGTCGCCCTCCTCCTCGCCGCGGCCTGGGGCGTGGTCGACCTCGCGCGCACCGACGTGACCGAGGCCGAGGAGGCCGCGCGGCGGGCGCGGGTCGAGCAGGCGACCCGGCTCGCGGCCGGGCGGCTGCGCGCGCGCCTGGCCCACCTGCGCGAGCACCTCGAGGCGCTCGAGGAGCAGATGCGCGAGGCCCACGAGGCGCAGGGCCACGCGCTGGGCTTCGACGCGTGCGAGCAGGGCGACTGCGCCGAGCTGCGCGCGCGCCTGGCCGAGACCTGGACCAAGCTCGGGGGGGAGCGCCCGCCCGAGGAGGCCGCGGGCGCCTGAGCGTCAAAGCGCGAGGTCGAGCGCCATGACCACGTGCGGCCCGAGGCCGGGCAGGTCGAACGGGGCGCCCACGGTCTGGAACCCGAGCCGCGCGTAGAACCCGGCGGCCGACGCCCGCGCGTTGCACCACACGCGCCGCCCGCCGCGGGCCCGCGCGTGCGCCACGCACGCGCCGAGGAGCGCCCGGCCGACGCCCTTGCCCTGCGCGTCGGGCCGCACGGCCATCCCGCGCAGCCGCCAGGCGGTCGGGTCGTCCTCGCCCGGCGGCGCCTCGCGGTAGAGCGAGGCCACGCCCTGCTGCTCGCCGGCGGCGTCGAGGCCGACGTGCAGCGTGTCGGGCGCGTCGTCGCCCGGGTAGACCATCGCCTCGGGCGGCTGGTGCGGACGGAGCACCGCGCGCCGCAGCGCCCGGGTCTCCTCGGGTCGGATGGGCGTCGGGGTCGCCATCGTCGGAGACTCTACCCGGCCCCCGTCCCCAACCCCAACTCTTGACCCGCGGCGGGGGGTCCGCCGAAGATCCGACCCCACCGGAGGAGCCCCATGCCCCGCAGCGCCCGCCGCTCGCGCGCCCTCGGCCTCGCCCTGACCCTGGCGCTCGCGCTGTCGCCCGGCTGCGCCACGCTGCCGGGCCTGCTCACCGGCGCCTTCACCGGCGCCGTCGACGCGCCGATGCAGGTCTACCGCAACCACCGCGTGCTCTTCGACCGCCACCCGATCTACTGGCCGTTCAACGTCGTGTTCTTCGTGCCGCTGGGGATCGCCGCCGGCCCGCTCGTCGGCATGGCCAAGGGGATCGCGCTCGACATCCAGTGGCTCCTCGGCCAGCGCACCTACCCGCAGGTCTTCGGCACCTACGCCGACGAGAGCATCTGGCGGCCCTACACCATCACCTGGTGATCGGCCGATGCTCCGCCGGATCAGCGAGGGGTCGGCCGCCTGGGCGCGCCGCTGGGTCCCCGACCCGTTCGTCCTCGCCGTCCTGCTCACGGCGCTGACCTTCGCCGCCGCGCTGGCCGCCGGCGCGCCCTGGGCGACGCTCGTCGAGGTGTGGGGGGGCAAGCAGGGCGTGTGGAAGCCCGCCCTCATGGAGTTCACGCTCCAGATGATCCTCGTCCTCGTGACGGGGCACGCCCTGGCCTCGACGCGGCCGGTGCGCCGGGCGATCGACGCCCTGGCCCGCCGGCCGACCACGCCCCGCGGCGCCGTGGCCCTCACGGCGTTCGTCGCCTGCGCGGCCGGCCTGCTCAACTGGGGGCTCGGCCTCGTCGTCGGCGCCCTGCTCGCGCGGCAGGTGGGCGCCTCGTGCCGCGCGCGCGGCGTGCGCATCCACTACCCGCTGGTCGTCGCCGCCGGCTACGCCGGGATGCTCGTGTGGCACGGCGGCCTGTCGGGGTCGGCGCCGCTCAAGGTCACGCAGGCGTCGGACGTCCTGGCCGTCGTCGGCGACCCGGCCGTGCTCGAGCGCGTGGGCGCCCTCGTGGCCGCGCGGGCCGAGGGCTTCACCGACGGCGCGATCCCGCTCTCGCTCACCCTCCTCGGGCGCGCCAACCTCGTCGCCTGCGCCCTGGCCCTGGCGGTCGTCCCGGCGCTCTTCGCCCTCATGGCCCCCGCGCGCGACGCGCCGCCAGAGGCCCTGCAGGAGATCGACCCCGCCCTGGCGCGCGCCGCGCTCGAGGACGACCCGGGCGACGCCCTGGCGCCGGCGACGCCGGCGGCCCGCCTCGAGGCCTCGCGCCTGGTCCCGGCCCTGCTCGTGGCTCTGGGCGCCGGCCACCTGGCCCTGCGCGGCGCGCGCGAGGGGCCGCTCGCGGTGCTCCAGCGCCTGGACCTCGACACGCTCAACCTGGCCTTCTTGCTCCTGGGCCTGGCCCTGCACGGCTCGGCGCGCGCCTACGCCCGCGCCGTGGCCGAGGCGATCCCGGGCGCGGCCGGGATCGTGCTCCAGTTCCCGCTCTACTTCGGGATCATGGCGCTCATGAGCGCGTCGGGCCTCGTGGTCACGATCGCCGAGGCCATGGTGGCGCTCTCGCGCGGCGCGGAGTGGGCCTACCCGACGCTCACGTTCCTCTCCGCAGGGTTGGTCAACTTCTTCGTCCCGTCGGGCGGCGGGCAGTGGGCGATCCAGGGGCCGATCGTCCTGCGCGGCGCGGCGGAGCTCGGCGTCGACCCCGGGCGCGCCGTCATGGCGCTGGCCTACGGCGACCAGTGGACGAACCTCGCCCAGCCCTTCTGGGCCCTGCCGCTGCTCGGGATCTGCGGCGTCCGGGCGGGCGACATCATGGGCTACACCCTCCTGGCCATGGCGCTCTCGCTGCCCGTGTTCCTGGGCCCGCTGCTCCTCCTCTGAGCGATGCGCTCGCGAGGGGCGGGCGATCGGCGCAAGTCCGCAAGTCCCGGACAGGCACGACCGTCCCGCTCCGCCCGTCCCCATCGCTCACTCTGGCGGGTCGAGCACGAGCGGCGGACGGGGGAACCCCTCCCTCCTTTCGCCGCGTCGGGGCGGCGTGCTACGGTCTTGCCGTGGCAGGCAGCCCGGACGACAGGGAGGGGCGGGGGCCGAAGCGGCCGGCGACGCGCCGCTTCGAGCGGCCGACGCCCACCCGGCCGGCGGGCGACGACGACGAGGCCACCGAGCCGCTCCCGGCGGAGCTGGCGGCCTTCGCCAGGAACCCGCGCGACGCCGAGAAGCTCCTCGGGCGGCCGCGCCGGCGCGAGGTCACCGACCCCAACGAGGAGACCGAGGAGCTGCGCGTGCCGCCGGGGGCGGCGGGCAAGCCCCGGCCGCCGCGGCCCGACAAGGCGCACCAGCCGATCCAGGCCATGCGGCCCTCGGACGTGGGGGGCAGCGCCGGCCGCGACGAGGCGCGCCTGGCGCGCCTGCTCGAGGTCAACAAGGCGATCAACAACGAGCGCGACCTGGGCAAGCTGCTCGACATGATCATGGACGCGGCGGTCGAGGTCAGCCGCGCGCGCCGCGGGTTCCTCGTCCTGTGGGACCGCGGCGAGATGCAGGTCGTCCGCGCGCGGAACATCGAGCGCGGCACGATCTCGTCGCCCGAGACGTCGATCAGCCGCCACCTGATCCGCGAGGCGATCGACCGGCGCGAGACCGTCGTCACCGCGCGCGCGGCGACCGAGCGCGACGAGTACGCCTCGGCCACGAGCATGGACCTCAAGAGCGTGGCCGTGTCGCCGCTCATGTCGCGCGGCCGCGTGCTCGGGGCGATCTACCTCGACGAGCCCGACCGCGTGGGCGTGTTCCAGGACGACGACATCCGCTCGCTCGAGGCCTTCTCCGACCAGGCGGCGATCGCCCTGCAGAACGCGCGCTACGTGGCCGAGCTCGAGACGCGCATGGAGTCGCAGCGCCTGCGCCTGCGCCGCGTCGAGGCCGAGGTGCGCCGCCGCGACGAGGACGACGTGCGCCGCTTCGGCAACCTCGTCACGAAGTCGCCCAAGCTCAAGCGCGTGTTCGAGCTCCTTGCGCGCGTGGCCGAGACGGCCTTCCCGGTCATCATCCAGGGGGAGAGCGGCACGGGCAAGGAGCTGCTGGCCAAGGCGATCCACTACTCGAGCGACCGCCGCGAGCAGCCGTTCGTGCCCATGAACTGCGCCGCGGTGCCCGAGACGCTCCTCGACAGCGAGCTGTTCGGCTACCAGGCGGGCGCGTTCACCGGCGCCGTGCGCGGGCACCGGGGGCTCTTCGAGCAGGCCGACAAGGGCACCCTGTTCCTGGACGAGATCGAGGAGATGAGCCCGGCCATGCAGGGCAAGCTCCTGCGCGTCCTGCAGGAGGGCGAGGTCCGGCGCGTCGGCGGCAAGGCGACGGTGAAGGTCGACGTGCGCGTGATCGCCGCGACGAACCGCGACATCCAGGAGATGGTCGAGCGCGGCGAGTTCCGCCGCGACCTCTACTACCGGCTGAACGTGATCCCGGTGACGATACCGCCCCTGCGCGAGCGCCTCGAGGACCTCCCGTCGCTCGTCGAGGACCTCCTCGGGCGGCTGGCCGAGGCCAACCAGCAGCCGCCGCAGGTCGATCCCGACGCCTTCGAGGCCCTGCGCCGCTTCAACTGGCCGGGCAACATCCGCGAGCTGGAGAACGAGCTCAAGCGGCTCCTGGCCCTGGGCTTCCAGCGCATCCGGCTCGTCGACCTCGACGGGCGCATCACCAGCCCCGAGCGCCGCGGCGGGCAGGCGGCGCCGCCGGCCGGCGCGGCCGACCCCAACGGGGAGTCCGGCGCCCTGCCGACGCTGAACATCAAGGAGCTGGAGAAGATCACCATCGAGCGCGCGCTCCAGGCCAGCAACGGCAACAAGACCCACGCGGCCAAGCTGCTGGGCCTGTCGCGCCGCGGCCTGCTGAAGAAGCTCGAGCGCTACCGCGCCGAGGGCGAGCACCTCGCCGGCGACACCGCCGTCGGCGACGACGAGGCCGCGGTCGACGACGGCGACGACGACTGACGCGAGAGGGCCGGCCGGAAAGCCGCTTCGCGGCCTTCCTGCCGGCCCTCTAACCTCATCGCTGATGCCGGGGATCCGTGTGCTCGGCCGCTGCTGTCTCACATTTCCGGGACTTACGGGCGGATCGGCGGCCCGGACCGTTCGAGCCAGCTGCCTGGCGCATTTCCGGCCGGGCCTCTAGGCGGCGCGCCGGCCGGCAGGCCAGCGGTCGGTCACGATCAGGTGGTCCTGGTGGGGTCGCTCCCGGTCGCCGGCTCCCGGCTCGCGCTCCCGAGCTCCTCCACGACCGGCTCGAGTCCGTCCGCGGAGGTCAGGTCGTCCGACACCTCGAGCGCCTCGTCGCCCGTCGTCGGCGCCGGCGCCCCGAGCGCCTGCTCGACGCGGGCCAGGAGCTCGTCCACGGGCCCGTGGCGGGCCGAGAGGAGCACGGGAGAAGGGGAGAGGGTCTGCGCGAGCGGGACGAAGGCCGACGGGTCGTCGAGGCGGTCGGACTTGTTGAGCACGAGGACCTCGGGGGCGTCGCCGTGGCCGAGGTCGCGCAGGATCCGGCGCACGGTGCCGACGCGCTCGAAGACGTCGGGGTCGCTAGCGTCGGCGACGTGGACGAGCACGCTGGCGTCGGCCAGCTCGTCGAGCGTGGCGCCGAAGGCCTCGAGGAGGTCGCGCGGGAGCGAGCGGATGAACCCGACCGTGTCGGAGACGACGACCCGCCGGCCGCTCGGGAGGCGGCGGTGGCGGAGCGTCGGGTCGAGCGTGGCGAAGAGCATGTCCTCGGCGAGGACCTCCGCGTCGGTCAGGCGGTTGAAGAGCGTCGACTTGCCCACGTTCGTGTAGCCGACGAGGGCCACGTGCGGGAGGCGGTTCTTCTTGCGGCGCGTGCGGCGCATGGCGCGCTGCCGGCCGAGCTGCCGCAGCTCGCGCTCGATCCCGTCGATGCGCGCGCGGATCGCGCGCCGGTCGATCTCGAGCTTCTTCTCGCCCGCGCCGCGCGTGCGGCCGAAGCCGGCGCCGCCGCGGCCGCCGACGCGCGACAGCTCGCCGCCGCGGCCGAGGAGGCGCGGGAGCATGTAGCGCAGGCGCGCCGCCTCCACCTGCAGCTTGCCGGCGTGCGTGCGCGCCCGCCCGGCGAAGAGGTCGAGGATCAGCTCGGTGCGGTCGATCACGCGCAGGCCGAGCTGGTCCTCGAGCGCGACCTGCTGGCGCGGGGCGAGCTGCTCGTTGAAGACGACCAGCTCGGCGCCGGTCGTCAGCGCCAGGGCCGAGAGGTCGGCCACGCGCCCGCGCCCGAGGAGCGTGTGCGGGTCCATGTGGTCGCGGCGCTGGTGGACCTCGCCCTTCACGTCGAGGTCGGCCGCGCGCGCCAGCTCGCGCAGCTCGGCCAGGTCCTCGTCGATGTGCCGGCGCGAGGCGGTCGACACGACGGCCAGCACCGCCGGCGTCCGCGCCGGGCCGGTCGTCTGGGCGGCCGGGGTGGCCCGCTCGAAGGCCTCCTCGAGCTCGGCCAGGAGCTCGGGCAGGTCGTCGCGCACGAGGTGCGGCGCGCGGCGCGGGCCCACGCGCACGCCGCGCGACCCGTCCTCCTGCGACGGTACGAGCACGACCTCGCGCGTCGACGTGGGCTGCCCGTCGGGGCCGACCTCGATCAGCAGGAGGAGGTCGAGGCGCCAGCGGATCAGGTCGTTGAGGTCGCGGCCGCTCGGCTCGTCGGTGGGGCGCACCGCGGTCGCCAGCCAGCGCAGCCCCTTGAGGCGGCCCTGCCCGCGGCGCTCGCGGTCGAGCGGGGGCACGGCCAGCGTCGTCGCGTCGCCGACGAACACCTCGCGCACGGCGCCGCCGCGGTCCACGAGCAGCCCGATCCGGCGGCCGATCGCGTGGGTCAGGTCCGCGAGCTCCCGCACGAGGTCGGGCGTGGCCGCGGCCTCGGGCGGCACGCGGCGGCGGAGCAGGCGCTCCAGCGCCCGGACGTCGCTCGCCTTGAGCCCCTTCGTGAACCCCTTGACCTGCGCCAGCGTGCTCCCTCGCCCTCATGATGCACCGGTCCGTCGCCGCCGCCAGCGGCGAGGGCACCCCCGCGCGAGGCCAACGCCCCGCCTGGTTGCGGGTTGGAGCGGCTGGTAGAGTCCTCACGAGCGCGCGCGCCGTCCTCGCGCGCCGGGTCCTGGCAGGGGTCATGCCGATCCAGTACGTCTGCCTCGGGTGTCGCGAGGAGATGGTCCTGCCGGACCACAAGGCCGGGCAGCTCTGCGCGTGCCCGCGCTGCCGGCTCAAGTTCCTCGCCCCGCCCCCGAGCGCCCGCCCGGCCGCCCCGCGCGGCGGCCCGCCCGTCTACCCGGGGGCCGCCGCGCGCCCCGTGCGGCTGGTCCAGCCGCCCGCTCCGGCCGCCGCGCCCGAGCCGGAGGCGATCGAGGAGGAGGCCACCGACCCGGCGCCGGGCCTCTTCGGCATGGCCGCCGGCACGGTCTCGCGCGGCGGCCTCTTCGGCCAGGAGGATGTCGAGGTCGGCGAGCTGTTCGGCGGGGCCGGCGACGACCCCGCCGAGGCGACCCCCGCCGCCGCTCAGCCGCGGCCGACGACGGCCCCCAGCAGCCCCGCCCGGCCAGCGCGCCGCCCGGGCTCGCGCTCCGGGCAGGGCGGCCCGCCCGCCGGCGCCCCCGCCGCCCGGCTACCGCCCCCCGCACCCCTACGGCTATCCGGCCCCGGGCTATGGCGCCCCGCCGCCGCAGGGGTACCCCCCGCACGGCTACCCCCCCCCCGGCTACGGCGCGCCGCCGCAGGGGTACCCGCAGGGCTATCCGGGCTATCCGGGGCACGGCGGCTACCCGGGCTACCCGCCGCCCGGCGCGGGCTACCCCGGCTACCCGCCGCCCGGCGCTGGCTACCCCGGCTACCCGGGCTACGGGCCCCGCCGGGCGCGCACGCGCCGCTGCCGGCGCGGTCGCGCCGCCGACGCCGGCCGCCGGCGTGCCGCTGGGGCCGCCGCCGGCCGACACCCCGGCCGAGCCGACGCCCGACCTGATCAGCATGGACGACCTCGTCGCCCGTCGCGCGCCGTCCGCGGCGGTGGGCGGGCGCGGAGGCTGCCGGCTGGTGTGCCTCGACGGGCTGCCGGACGGCACCGAGTTCCACCTCCCGGCGGGGAAGATCTACGACATCGGCCGCGACAAGGAGGCCGACGTCAAGATCCTCTCCACCTCGGTGTCGCGCCGCCAGGCGCGCATCGACGCGACCGGTCAGCAGCCGGTGCTCATCGACTGCGGGTCGGCGAACGGCACGCAGGTCAACGGCGAGGTGGTCGCGCGCCACCCGCTGCGCGAGGGCGACCTGATCAAGATGGGCAAGGTCCTCTTCCGCTTCCAGAGCGCGTAGCAGCGAGCGGCGGCGCCGTGGCGTTCAAGAAGCTGATCCAGTGTCCTGCGTGCCGGTTCACGAACCGGCAGGGGGACGCTCGCTGCTTGATCTGCAAGGCGCCGCTCCCGCAGTCGGCGCCCGCCGCTCCGGCGGCCGGGCCAGCGCCTGCCGCCGCCCCGCTGCCAGCCCCCGCGCGCCCCTGGCTCGCCCGGGCCCCGCCGCCCGACGTCCGTCGCACCGCGCCCATGCGGCGGCCGGTGGTGGCCGACGACGGGCCGACCACCGAGCAGGGCGCCCTCGAGCCCGCGGCGCCGGCGCGCAGGGAGCCGCCGACGACGCGCATCCTGCCCGGCCAGGTCGACCCGTCGAAGGTGCTCGGCTGGCTCTGCTGCGACCCGCTGCCGCCGATCCCGCTCGGCGCCAAGCCGCTCCTGACCATCGGACGGCACCACGACTGCGACCTCGTCCTGCCGCACAAGGAGGTCTCGCGGCGCCACGCGGTGGTGAAGGTCCGCGGGAGCGCGATCGTGTTCGAGGACGAGGGCTCGTCCAACGGCTCGTTCGTGAACGGGCAGCGCGTGAGCCACACCACCCTGCGCCTGGGCGACGTGGTGACGATCGGCCCCTACGAGGTCGAGCTCAAGAGCACCGACGACATGGCCGCCAAGGACGAGCGCTCGGAGACGAAGACGAACCTCGAGCTCACGTCGGTCTCGCGGCTCAGCCCGCTGGCGGCGATGACCGGCAAGCTGCAGGAGGTCCCGCTGGCCGAGGTCCTCCAGGGGATCGAGTTCAACCAGAAGACGGGCACGCTCACGGTCTCGGCCGACCGTCAGCAGGGGGTGCTCGTCGTCGCCGAGGGCGAGCCGCAGTTCGCCCGCTGGGGCGACCTCACCGGCGACGAGGCCGTCCTGCGCATGCTCACGCTCGTGCGCGGCCGCTTCGCCTTCGTGGGCGAGGCCGAGCCGGGCGAGCGCACCATGCGCTCGACGCTCACGGGCCTCCTGCTCGAGGCCAGCCGGCGGATCGACGAGGGCGAGACGGCGCCGACCGACCAGGGGGCGCCCATGATCGAGCTGGACGAGCCGCCGCCGGCCGAGTGACCGCGCGCGCCCTGGTTACGGACCCGGGGCGCTAGCCTGGATCATGCACGAGTGGAGGTCGTCACGTCGCGTGAAGTCGAGCCAAGAGAGTGCATGATCCGGGCGGTGCCCGAGCGAGGGGCTCGGCGAACCCCGAGCCGGTCTCGCCACGGTGTCGTCGAGGAGCGCCGAGCCCCGAGCGAGGTGGCCGACGGCCTGGCGAGGATTGTTCAGGGTTCCGTGCAGGTGCGGTGCCGATGTCGTCACGCGGTCATGAATGATCCGAGCTAGGAGCTCATGCGCCAGGCGGTCCCGCCGGCGCCGAGCGCGACGAGGCCGGCCCCGGCCCAGGTCACGGCGTGGGGCGGCAGCCCGAGCGCCAGCGACAGGCCGGCCCCGCCGACCTCACCCATGAGCACGTCGGCGGCGGCGAGGGCCACGCCGACGAACGGCATGACCAGCCACGGCCACACCGCGGCGCCGGCGGTCGTCACGTCCACCCCGAGCGGCGGCGGCGCCCCGCGCGGGACGAAGACGACGCCCGACGACGCGGCCTCGGCGGGCGCCGCCGGCGGGTGCGGCGGCGGCGTCGGCGACGTGGCGGGGACCACGTCGACCCGCTTCTCCTCCTTCGGGTCGGGCCAGCCGACGAGCCACGCGCGCGCGGTCACCGTCCAGGTCACCTGCGGCCGCGGGCTCTGGCCGATCGAGGGCGGTCCCGCGACCGGGAGCTGGAAGGCGGTGCGCGCCTGGAAGCGCGCGCGCTCGAGGCGGTGGGCCGGGGCGATCACGCTCGGGCCGACGAGGACCTCCTTCTGCTCGAACACCGTGCGCGTGTGGTGCTGCGTGTTCTTGCCGCTGCTCGTGACCCAGTGCTCCTGGCAGGTCAGCGTCACCGTGACCTCGTCGACGTCGATCGGGCGGCGCAGCTCGAACGACACCTCGACCGGCAGCGGCTCGCCCAGGAGCGCCGCCGCCGGGACCTCGGCGCGGAACTCGCGCAGCCGGGTGCGCACGAGCCCGTCGCGCGCCCACACGACGAGGAGCACCGGCGCCAGCAGCAGCAGCAGGAACAGGAGCGGCCAGGCGAACAGGAGGAGCAGGGCGCACCCCAGGACCTTGCCCAGGAGGCCGTGCGCCTTCTGCTGCGCGGCCTGGCCGGCGGCCCGCCGGGCCAGGAACGCCTCGCGCGCCTGGGCCCCGGGCAGCTCCATGGGCGAGATGACGACGGGCTGCTCGACGGTCGGGTCGAAGGCCCACGGGACGTCGACCGTCGCCCGCACCCGCCAGGCGAGGGACACCTGCTGCCCCGGGTAGGTGGGCGCCGTGTCCGGCGGGACGTCCAGCGTGAAGGGGAGCCGCTGGCCGGCGCGCAGCGGCCCCTCGGCCACGCGCTCGGCCGGCGTCTGGGAGGTCGGCACGTGGGTCCCGCCGCCGACGAGGAGCACGGCCACCCCGCGCGCCGTGGGCAGGTCCTGCAGGACCTCGATCGCGCCCGTGAGCTCGTCGCCGACGTGGACCTCGGCCTGGTCGACGTGGAGGGCGATCGCCCCGCTCACGAGGCGTCCGCGTAGCGGGCCAGGAACTCCTTCACCGTGGCGACGAGCCGCTCGCGCGGCACGGTCACCTGCCCCGGGAGCGTCTTGAGCCACTCGGCGCGGTCGCCGATCGCCTGCGACTGCTCGACGCCCTGGCGCAGGTCCTTGACCGCCACCTCGCCCTTGCCCAGCTCGTCGCCGCCGGCGACGACGGCCACGGTGAAGCCGCGGCGGTCGGCGTACTTGAACTGCTTGGCCACGCCGCCGGAGCCCACGTAGAGCTCGACGTCGAGGCCGGCCGCGCGCAGCTCGGCCGCCATCTTCTGGTACTCCGCCCGGTGCGGCGCCTCGATCGTCGTCACGAGGACGGGGCAGCGGCCGGGGCGGGCCGGCAGCTTCTTTAGCGCCTGCAGGGCCGCCAGCAGCCGGTCGACCCCGATCGACGCGCCCGTCGACGGCACCTGCTGGCCGAGGAAGCGGCCGACGAGCCCGTCGTAGCGCCCGCCGCCGGCGACCGAGCCGAAGGGCTGCGTCTTGCCGCCCTCGCCCTCGACCGGGAACGTGAGCACGACCTCGAGCACGGGCCCCGTGTAGTAGGCCAGCCCGCGGACGATCGCCGCCGAGAAGCGCACGCGGTCGTCGCCGACGCCGCGCTCGGTGAGGATCTGGTCGAGCTCGGTCATCTCGGCCAGGCCCGCGTCGCCGTCCTTCGTCCCCGAGACCAGCTCGCCGATCGCGCGCAGGTAGCCCTGCCGGTCGTCGGGCGCGCCCAGGAAGGCGAGCAGGCGGTCGATCTGCGCCGGCTCGAGGCCCGCGCCCTCCATCGCGTCGCCCGACGGGTCGACGCGACCCGGACCGAGCAGGTCGCGCACGCCCTCGGGGCCGACGCGGTCGATCTTGTCGAGCGAGCGCAGCACGCGCACGGCGCGCTCGGGGGTGCAGCCGACCTTCTCCAGGAGGCCGTTGAGGACCTTGCGGTCGTTCATGCGAACCTCGTAGCTGCCGCGCGGCACGCCCAGCGCCTCGATCGCCTCGGCGATCACGCAGGCCACCTCGGCGTCGGCGAGCATGGAGCCCGCGCCGACGACGTCGATGTCGAGCTGCGTGAACTCGCGGAAGCGCCCCGGCCCGGGCTTCTCCTGCCGCCACACCTGCCCCACCTGGTAGCGGCGGAACGGCGTCCCCAGCTCCTGGAAGTTCTCGGCCACGTAGCGCGAGAGCGGCGCCGTCAGGTCGTAGCGCAGGGCCACCCAGTCGTCGTCGTCATAGCGCCAGGCGAACACGCCGCCGTCGGGCTGGTCGGCCTCGGGCAGGAACTTGCCCAGGCAGTCCAGGTACTCGACCGCCGGCGTCTCCAGCGGCGTGAACCCGTAGCGCTCGTAGACGCGGCACACGGTGTCGATCATGCGCCGCCGCGTGGCCACGACCTCCGGCGGGAGGTCGCGGAACCCGCGCGGCACGCGCGGCACGGTGCGGCGAGGCTTCTTGTCCTTCATGGGAGTGCGCTCGGGGATGGTGAGAGGCCCCGAGGATACACCGGATCGGGGGGCCTCCTCGCGGGCGGCGAACGCGGGGCTGGTACCCCCATCGATTGGACGATCGATTGGAGGAATGAGCGGCCAAGGCGCAGTGCCGAATGGTTAGCGGCCAACTCTCAGTCGAGTCTTGAGTTCCCGTTCCCGTTCCCGTTCCCGTTCCCGTTCCCGCACCTCCGAGGTTGTTGATCATGCGAGGGAGCATGGGGACCACACGGAGGAGGAGGTCTCGACCAGCGCTCGTGGTCGAAGTTCATGTGGTCCCAACAACCGGGAACGGGAACGGGAACGGGAACGGGAACGGGTCGACGCAGCAGTTGACGCGCTGACCCTTCGGCATCGGGCCCAGGCGTGGTGCTCCTGGAGTCCTGTCGCTGCGGCACCCGCGCCGTCAGTACCGGGGGCCGGGCTCTTCGATCGGGGCCGCGAGGGCGGCGGCCAGGCCCGCGAGCGCGAGCACGAGCGCGAGGCCGACGGGCTCGGCCGCGCGGCCGAGCCGCCCGCGCCGGGCGCCAGGCCGAAGCCAGGCCCGCGGGGGCCCGCGATGAGCAGGGCGACCTTTCGCGCGCGCAGCTCGCCGTAGACGTGGCTGCGCTGACGACGGCGCCGAGCACCGGCGCGAGGATCGGCGCGACGCCGGCGGCAGCGCCTCGGTGCGCTCCGGCGCGGGTCGACGGGCGCGGGGCCAGGAGGCGCCCCGAGCGCGGCCGCCAGGCCGCCCGCGACCAGCGCAGGCTCCGGCCGCCAGGACGGCGCCGCGATGCGGCCGTCAGGGCCAGGCCGTGCGCGCCAGGCCCCAGGCCGGCACCCGGCCGGCGGCGGCGCGCTCGAGGAGGAGGCCGCTCGCCGCCACGCCCGCCGCCACCAGCGCGGCGGCGCCTGGCGCCGAATCCCACTGGGTGGCCCTGGCCCGCAGGAGCAAGGACGCCGACGGACGCGGCCACGAGCGCGCGCAACCGCGCGCCGCGGCAGGTCGATCGGCCAGCGCCAGCCGCTCGAGCGACGCCGCCGCGAGGGCCAGCGCCGCGACGAGGGCCAGCCAGCCGTCGAGGACGAGCGGCACGCGGCGCCAGCCTCGAGCGCGACAGGTGACCGACGAGGGCGGCCGCCCCCAGGGCCAGGGCGCCGGCGGCGGGCGGGCGCGGGCCACGCGCCCGGCGCCCGCGGCCAGGCCGAGCGCCACCAGGAGCGGCGCGCCGAGCGCGAGCGCCGCGTCGGTGACCATGGCCTACTGCTTGATCCCCTCGAGGCTCACGTAGAGCGTGACCTCGTCGCCGACCGCCTCGAGCATGCCGCCCATGCCGAAGTCGCTGCGCTTGATCGTGAACGTCAGCTCGCCGCCGGCGCGCTCGCCGCCCCAGGGGTCGCGGCCGGCGCCGATCTTCGTCACCTGCACGGTCAGCGGCCGCGTGACCCCGTGGAGCGTCAGGTCGCCCGTGACCTCCCACAGGTTCGACTCGCGCCGGCTCATGCGCTTGCTCACGAAGCGGATCTCGGGGAACTGCTCGGCGTCGAAGAAGTCGGCGTTGCGCAGGTGGCGGTCGCGGCGCGCGTTGCCCGTGTCGACGCTGGCCGTCTTGATGACGACCTCGAGGCGCGACGCGGCCGGGTTCTGCTCGTCGAGGACGAAGGTGCCCCCGACCTCGTTGAAGCGGCCCCAGGTGTAGCTGACGCCCAGGTGCTTGACCTTGAACACGACCGAGGCGTGGTCGGGGTCGACGCGGTAGGTGTCGGCCGCCAGGGCGGGCAGGGCCGCGGCGAGCAGGGCCGGGGCGAGCAGGGCGGCCGGGGCGAGGCGGGCGAGGCGGATCATGACGCAGGACCTCCGTGGTTCGTGCAGCCCCAACGCGCGCGGGCCGCGGGTCATTCCCGGGCGCCGACCCCACGCCGGCCGAGCGCCACGAGCGCCGGCGGCAGGAAGACGAGCGAGGCCACGAGCCCGCAGGCCGTGCCGATCGCCAGGAAGGCGCCGAAGCTCGCCAGCCCCTCGTGCGCGGCGAACACGAGCGAGCCGAACCCGATCAGCGTCGTCCCGCTCGTGAGCGAGACCGCGGCCCCGGTCGGGCCGGCCGCCGGGTTGTCGCGCGGCGCCTCGCGCCAGCGATGCACGAGGTGCACGCCGCTGTCGACGCCGATCCCGACGAGGATCGGCACGGCGTAGAAGTTGGCCAGGTTCAGGTGGACGTCGCACAGGACGGCCAGGCCGGCGGCCCAGACCAGGCTGAGCACCGTCGGCAGGAGCGCCAGGGCCGCCAGGAGCGGCGAACGGACGTCGAGGAGCACCAGCACGACCACGACCACGACCGCGTAGCCCAGCGCCACGACGAAGCCCTGGCGCATGACCTCGACCGAGCGGTGGACCATGACCGGCACCCCCGTCACGGTCGGGTCGATGGCCGTGATCTCCTCGTGGAAGGCGGCCAGGTTGGCCGGGTCCCACAGATCGGCGCGCGGGTAGGCCATGAGCGCGAGCTGGCCGTCCTTGCCGACGAGCCGCTCGCGCACCTCGGGCGGCACGACGTCGAGCGTCAGGGCGCCCGGGCGCGCCAGCGCGCCGAGCACGTCCTTGAGCCCGTCGAGGAGCGCCGCCTGCCAGGCCGAGAGCGCCCGCCACCCCGGGTCGTCGGCCGGCGCCGGGCGCTCGAGCGCCGCCGCCAGCCGCCCGGCGCGGGCGGTCAGCGCCTCGACCGCCGCCACCTCCTCGGCCGCGGCGCCGCCGCCAGCGCGCCCGGCGGTCGTGAGCCGGGCGGAGGCCCTCGAACCGCGCGTCGTGCCAGCCAGCCGCGCGCGGTCGGCCGCGGTCGCCTCGTCGGTCTCGCCCAGCGGCCGCGTGGCCGCGGGGTCGAGGGGGCCCAGGTCGGCCGCCAGCGCCTCGAGCGCCGCCTGCCGCCCGGGCGGCGGCAGGAGGTCGAGCGGGCCCTCGACGCGGGCGAACGTCTCGGGACGCGCCTGCAGCCGCGCGGTGAGCGCGCGCGCCGCCTCGAGGTCCGGGGCCAGGAACACGGCGAACCACGACGACCAGGCCGACTCGTGCGACAGCCGCCGCTCCCAGCGCACCGACTCGAGCGTGGGGTCGTGCAGGTCGAGGAGGGCCGTGTCGAGGCGCAGGTGGCGGGCCGGCACGACCAGGAGCGCCGTGACGGCCACGCCCGCGAGCGCCAGCGGGCGCCCCAGCCGGTCGAGCCGCCCGAGGAACCCGTAGCTCACGGGCGGGCGCACCTTGGCGTCGGCCGGCTCCAGCGCGAGGAGCGCCGCGGGCAGCGTCGTGAGCATCGAGAGGACGCACAGGAGCACGCCCGCGCCGGCGATCAGCCCCAGCTCGGCCAGGCCCTGGAAGTCGACCAGGAGCGAGCTGAAGAAGGCCGCGGCGCTGGTCCCGGCGGCGATCAGGTTGCCGGGCCCCGTCGTGACCATCGCCTCGCGCACGGCGTCGGCCGGCAGGAGGCCGCGCGCCCGCGCCTCCAGGTGGCGCGCCAGCAGGTGGATGCCGAAGTCGCCGCCGAGGCCGATGAGGATGATCGTGAACACGAGCGAGAGCAGGTTCAGCGACCCGATCGCCAGGGTGAGGAAGCCATAGGTCCAGGCGATCCCCACGCCCAGGCTGCCCATGACGAGCAGCGGCCGCCACACGCTGCGGAACGCGAGCATGTACATGAGCGCCACGCCGCAGAAGGCGATCGACGTGGCGAGGGTCATGTCGCGGTTGGTCGACAGGAGCTCATCGGCCGAGAGCACCGGCCGCCCCGTGAGGCCGGCGTCGACGCCGGGGTGCGCCGCGCGGGCCTCGTCGAGGGCGGCGCGGATGCGGCGCAGCGGCGCCTCGATCACGGCCAGGGTGCCGTAGTCGCGCTCGACCTGCACGGCGATCATCAGGAAGCGCGCCTGCCGGCCCTCGGGGTCGGTGCGCGGGTCGCTGTCGAAGAACGGGACGACGGTGCTGGCCCGGGCGCCCGGGAGGAGCGCGCCGACGCCCTCGCCCGTGGGCTCCTCGCCGGCGAGCGCGCGCTCGGCGTCGGCCAGGAGGCCGTCGAGGAAGGCGAACGCCACGTGGTCGCCCGGCTCGGGGTCGCGCGCCTGCAGGGCCAGCTCGCTCGTGCGCTCGACGATCGTCGCCAGGAGGTCGCCCAGGTCGCGGGCCCGCACGAGCTGCCGCAGGTCGTCGCGCGCGGCGAGCAGGCGCGCGCGCGCCTCGGCGACCTCCTCGTCGCTGGCGAGGTGCAGGGGGAAGGCGCGCAGGGGGGCCAGGTCGACCGCGTGCCGGGCGAAGACGACGCCGTCGACCTGCGCCAGCCGCCGGCACAGGTCCTCCGCGAAGGCCAGCGCGCGCGCCGGCTGCCCGTCGGTCGCCACGCCGACCCAGGCGTACTCCGTCTCCGGGAAGTTGCCCAGGTAGTCGTGCTTGAAGCGGACGAAGTAGTCCGCCTCCGACGACACGAGCTTGTCCTGGTCGGTGTCGATCTCGAGGCGCGTGGCCGCCAGCCACGCGCCGCCGCCGGCCAGGGCGAGGGCCGCGGCCAGGATCAGCCGCGGCCGCCGCGCCACGCCGCGGGCCCATCCGTCCACCGCGCGCTCGAGCCTCGCTCCCATGGGGCGGGGATCATCTCACCTCGGCGGGGGAGTCACCACTCACGGCGCCGTCGCCGCTGGCGCTCCCCGCCCGGCGCGGCCATCCTCCGCCCGACGAGGTGCCCGTGGAGCGCTGCCCCCTCTGCCACGCGCCCCTGTCCGGCCCGCAAGCGGTGACCCGGTGCGGAAGGTGCGGCACGCCGGCGCACGCGGGCTGCCTGAGCGAGCTGGGCGAGGGGCGCTGCCCGGTGCTCGGCTGCGCGCGGGCGGCGCCGCCGGCGCCGGTCGACAAGCCGACGGGGCGACCGTGGCGGGTCGTGGTGGTCGGCGCGCTCGCGGCGTTGCTCGTTATCGGGGGCTGGGTGATCGCCGTGGAGCGCGCGAACCGGCGCCCGGAGTTCCATCCCCCCCCCTTCCACCACCACCCGCACGACGAGTCCGTGCCGCCCGACCTCGCGCACCTCGGGAGCGACGCCGACCTCTCGCACGTCCGGGTGGGGCAGCGGTACCGCTACGTGCTCACCAACCCGGGCGCGCCGCCCCTCGAGATGGAGTATCGCGTCACCGACGTGGGCCGGAACCTGGTGGCCTACGAGCACACGACGCTCATGGACATCGGCCTCGGTCTGGCGCCGATCGGCCCGCCCACGCCGCAGGAGTGGAGTCACCACCCGTCGTCCGCAGCGGTGCCGTCGCCCGCCCTGCCCCAGCGCACCGAGCGCGTGCGCGTGGGGGACGTTGAGTTCGACTGCTGGGTCGTCGTGTCGGACAACACGGTCGCCTGGGTGCCCGAGCGCGGCGGCGTGCCGGTGTTCCCTGGGCTCGTGCGGTTGGAGACCGAGGGCCAGACGACCATGGAGTTGACCGAGGTCACCGGCCCCTGACGCGCGACCGTCGATGCCGAGACGGAGCGGCGCCGCATCGGAGACGCAGGGCGGTCCTGGCGAACCAGGTGTTCGACGTCAGCGCCGCGAGCCGATCCGCTCGAGCTCACTCGGGCTGGCTGGAGCCCGTGAGCAGGGTCCCGGGGCTGTGCGTGGCCCGGTGTTCAACGACGAGGGCGGTCGAGTGGCTCGCGCCCGTGAGCAGGGTGCGGGGCTGAACGTCGGCCCGCCGTCCGTCGACGAAGGCGATCGAGTGGCTGACGCCCGTGAGCACGGTGCCGGCGCGGGACGCCGGCCTGGGTTTCGTCGACGAAGGCGATCGAGTGGCTGACGCCCGTGAGCACGGTGCCGGCGCGGGACGCCGGCCCGGGTTTCGTCGACGAAGGCGATCGAGTGGCTGACGCCCGTGAGCACGGTGCCGGCGCGGGACGCCGGCCCGGGTTTCGTCGACGAGGGCCAGGGCTGGACGTCGGCCCGGGGTTCGTCGACGAGGGCGGTCGAGTGGCTGGCGCCCGTGAGCACCGGTCCGCGCGTCGCCGGGCGTGATCGTCGACGACGAGGCCGACGACGGGCTGGGTCCCGTGAGCGTCGGCCCGCGCGTCACCGGCGTGATCGTCGTCGACGACGAGGCCGCCGGCGGGCTGGCGCCCGTGAGCACCGGTCCGCGCGTCGCCGGGCGTGATCGTCGACGACGAGGCCGACGACGGGCTGGTCCCGTGAGGGTCGGCCCACGCGGGTGATCGTCGTCGAGGACGAGGACGTCGCGGGTCTGGACTCCGCGGCGCCCGATTCGCGCGTTGCCGGCGCAGCTCGTCGTCGACGGGCCCGGAGCTCGACGTTCAGAATCCGACCGCCCCCCCTCTCGCTACGCCGACCGAGCGCCCGGGTCGACCTGCTCGACCCCGCGCCCGATCAGGCCGTCGCCGACGATCCGCAGCGCCTCCGCCGTCAGCGCCTCGATCGAGCGACCCTCGCCTCGGTCGGCGAGCCGCTGGCCGGCCCGGCGCACGAGCTCGCGGGCCTCGGTCTTCGTGCACTGGAGGCCCACGAGCGCCAGCACCGCGATCCGCGCCGGCTCGTCCTCCTCCTGCGCCGCGCTCCGCCGCACGCCCGTCGACGCCGGCGCGGCCGGCGTGCTCACGGGCGCGACCGGCGCCGGCGCGCCCGTGAGCTCCGTCCCGTCGGCGAGGAAGAAGCGGAAGCCCACCCGCGCGTCGCCCTTGATCTCGATGTAGCCCTGATGGCGGTCAGGGTGGTGGCGATCGCATGCGAGCAGCATGCGATCCGGATCGTGCCCGGTGGCCTCGCGCCCGGGCTCGTGGTGGATGTGGAGCCGCCCCCGCTCGCCGCAGCCCGGGACCTTGCAGACGCCGCCGTCACGATCCATGACCAGGCGCCGGATCCGATCCGGGATCGTCTTCGTCACCTTGCCCGTGCCCGTGCGCAGGTCATGGACCTCGGCGTCGCACGTCGCCGCCGCCTCGCTGGCGGGCGAGAGCTGGACCGGCCCGTCGCGGCCCTGGAGGGTCGCCGGCGCGCCACACTCGCACTTGTGGATCACGATCCGGTAGGCCGGTCCCGCCCCGGCCCGGCTGGCCACGCCCTCGGCGTAGCCGCGGCACACGACCTCGAGCGCCTGCTCGTCGGTGAGGGGCCGGTCGCTGTTCAGCCGCGCGAGGCGCAGGGCCTCGTCGAGCCAGCCGGCCTGCTCCTTGGTCTGCTTGAACGTCCGCCGCACGGGCGCCTCCTCGCCCTTGGCCTCGGCGACCAGGACCTCGAGCTGGCGGTACGTGCAGGTCTTCGCCAGGTCGAGCCAGCGCTCCTCGGTCTCGGGTGTGGCCACCGGCGCGACCGTCCGCGCCTTGGTCCAGTCGACCTGGCCGGCGCGGAAGTCGATCCGCATGCGCGGCAGGCGCTCGAGCTCCCGAGCGAGCGCGATCAGCTCGCGGGCCTTCCTGTCCGACCTGACGAAGCCGCGAGCGACGGCGTACTTCCCGATCCGCGTGTGGCCAAAGGCCCGGTGCACGTCGCGCCGCTCGGCGTGCAGGAGGAGGTAGGCCAGCTCGGCAGTCGCCTGCCGCTCGCGGCGGACCACGTCTGCGATCCGGGCGTCGATCCGCCGCGCCTCGTCGAGGATCGCCTCGAGCTCGGCCTTGGGGCGCGGCAGGGACGAGGCGGAGCCTCGGCGCGAGGTCGTCTTCATGGACCCTCCTTCGTGCGGTGTGGTTGGTGGTGGTGACGGCGAGCCTGCGCTGACCGGACGACCAATGCGCCACGCCAGCAACGAATGATACCGGGGCCAGCGTCCCATTGCGAGTTTCAAATGTGTGCGTTATGTGGCTCGCGACGGGCGTGGGACGCGTCAGCCGCGAGAGCGAGCCTCGGAGGCGAGTCGTGGCCGAGTCCCGGATTGACCCGCGTTGGCGACGGCGACGGCGGGACTCGAATCCCGAAGCGGCGCTCAGCATGTGACAACCACCCGAGCGCACGACGCACTCGTGCTCACGGGCGTCAGCCACTCGACCGCCCTCGTCGTCGGACCGCGGGCCGACGTCCCGCGCCGGCACCGTGCTCACGGGCGTCAGCCTCACGACCGCCCTCATCGTCGGACCGCGGCCCGACGTTCAGCCCCAGGACCGTGCTCACAGGCGCCAGCCTCTCGACCGCCCTCGTCGTCGGAACGCGGGCCGACGTCCAGCCCCGGCATCATGCTCACGGGCGCCAGCCTCTCGACCGCCCTCGTCGACGGACCGCGGGCCGGCGTCCCGCGCCGGGATCGTGCTCACGGGACCCGGCCCGTCGTCGGCCTCGTCGTCGTACGGTGTGGGCCGGAACCGGTCGCCGCCGAGATCGCGACGCTCATGGACATGGGCGGCGGCGTCGAGCCGTCGGCTCGCCCACGCCGCAGGAGTGGGTTTACCAGCCTGCGACACCGTGGTCGGACGCTCCACTCCACCGCACCGAGCGCGTGCGCGTGGGCGACGTCGAGTTCGACTGCTGGGTCGTCGTGTCGGACAACACGGTCGCCTGGGTGCCCGAGCGCGGCGGCGTGCCGGTGTTCCCTGGGGTCGTGCGGATGGAGACCGACGGGCAGACGACCATGGAGTTGACCGAGGTCACCGGCCCCTGACTCGCGCCCCGCCGACCGCGCCGGTTACAGTACGGACATGCCCTCGCCGTTTCCGGGCATGGACCCGTACCTCGAAGATCCGGCGCGCTGGCCCGACGTGCACCTGCGCCTGATCAGCGGCCTCAGCGACCGGCTCATGGAGCTCCTGCGGCCGCGCTACGTCGTGCGGGCCGACGAGCGGGTCTACGTGAGCGACGAGGACGAGCCCGCGGCGCCGATCCGCCCCGACCTCACCGTCACGCGCGGGTCTCAGGAGGGCGCCGCCGCTCCGAGAGCGCTGTCGTCGGCGGCGACCGTCCCCGTCAAGGTCCCGACGGTGATGGGCTTCGAGCATCGCGAGCCGTTCCTGTCCGTCTTCGTCCGGGGCTCGGCCGAGGTCGTCACGGTGATCGAGGTCCTCTCGCCCACGAACAAGCGCGGCGATGGCAGCGAGGGGCGGCGGGCCTACCTGGCGAAGCGCCGGCAGGTGCTGCACAGCGAGGCGCATCTCGTCGAGATCGACCTGCTCCGCGCCGGACAGCGCGTCCCCATGGCGCGTCCCCTGCCCGCGGCCGACTACTTCGTGATCGTCTCGCGCGCGCCCCTGCGCCCCGAGTGCGACGTCTTCCCGGTCACCCTGCGCGAGCCGCTGCCCACCGTCCCGATCCCGCTCCTCGGCGACGAGACCGTCGACGTCGACCTCCAGGCGCTGCTCGACTCGGTCTACGCGCGGGCCGGCTACGACCTCGACGTCGACTACGGGCGCGCGCCGGTGCCGCCGCTCTCCCCCGAGGACGCGGCCTGGGCGGCGGCGCGGTCGACGGGCCCGAGCTGAGTCAGCGCCGCCGGTCGACGCGCGTCGCCAGCGTGACCTCGGTGCGCTGCGCCAGCGCCACGCGTTCGTCGACGGCGTGGCGCTCGAACGCGGCGCGGAGCGCCGCCTCGAGCTCCTCTCTCAGGGGCCCGGCCCGGGGGAAGTAGGACGCGCTGCGCGCCCGGCCGAGGAGGCCTTCCTGGTCGAGCACGTGCGCGTTGTCGAACGCCTGCACGCGGACGCCCTCGAACCAGCCGCCGAGCGTCGGGTCGGCGTCGCGCGTCACCTCGACCTTGCGCCCGGCGGCCTTCGCGGCCGCCTGCGCGCGGCGCACGACCTCGTCGTACTCGGCCGTGAACGCGTCGCCCTCGGCGCGCACGTTCCACACGAGCGCCAGGCGCCCGCCGCGCAGGAGGACGCGGTGGAGCTCCTTCAGGGCCTTCGCCGCGTCGAACCAGTGGAACGCCTGGGCGCAGGTGACCAGGTCCCGCGACGCGTCCGGCAGCCCCGTGCTCTCGGCCGTCCCCAGGCGGTACTCGACCAGCCCCTGCTCGGACCCGGGAGCGCGGCGCGCCTCCTCGAGCATGTCGTGGCTCGGGTCGACGCCGACGACGCGCGCGCCGCGCGCGGCGAGCAGGCGGGTGAAGATCCCCGTCCCGCAGCCAACGTCGAGGACCCGCACCGGCGGATCGAGGCCGTCGAGGACGGCGTCGAGCGCCGCCGGCGCGTAGGTCGGCCGGTGACGGGCGTACTCGTCGGCGAAGCCGCGGAAGTACGACGTCGGGTGCGCGTCGTCGGGGGTGCCGTAGACCTGCGTCATCGCGGACCATCGTCGCGCAGGGCGGCCGCGAGGTCCAGGTCGATCGTCGTCGTCTCGCCCGCGCGCACGACGACCTCGAGCGGCGCGAGCGGCCAGACCCGCTCGCCGCGCCGCGCCTCGACCTCCAGGCGCACGGGGCCGGCGCCCACGCCCACGAGCCGCAGCGGCAGGTCGACGACGCTCGGCGGCGAGAAGGTCTCCTCCAGCCTGAGCCCGAGCGCCGGGTCGCGGTAGGCGAGCCGGAGCGTCGGCGCGGGCCCCTGCGGCCAGCGCACGGCGAGCGCCACCGCGCCGCCGCCGGGCTCTAGGGGGACGTTCACCGCGACGAACTCGCCCGGCGGCGCGTCGAACCAGCGCAGGGCGGGCGCGAACCCGGGCGCGCGGACGACCACGCCCAGCCGGCCCGAGGCCGTGACCGTGACGAGGAACGCGTCGTCGGCATCGCGGGCGCGCCGCGCGACCCTGCCGACGACGAGACCCCCCGCGTCGACGATCGTGACCACCGCCGACCCCGCGCCGGCGACCTCGTCGACCCTGACCACGACCTCGTGCAGCGGCAGGAGCCGCAGCGTGACGGGCTCCCCGCCGGCCACGACGTCCCGCGCGAGGACGTCGCCCCCGTGCCAGGCGGTGCGCACGAGGAACGTCCGGCCCGCGGGGACCCCCACGATCGAGAAGGCGCCCGCGTCGTTCGTGAGCGCGGTGTGGCGGACGACCGCAGGCCCGGGCTCGTCCGGGGCGTCTCCTCCGTCGGCCGTCGCCACCACGAGGACCTTGGCGGCCGGCTCGCCCCCGGCGCGCACGACGCGGCCGCGCAGGGGCGGGCCGACCTCCTCCAGGCGGAGCACGAGGGCCTCGACCGGCGGCGTGACCGCGACCCGCGTCGTCGCGAACCCGTCGCGCGAGGCCTCGAGCACGATCGAGCGCGCGGGCACGTCCTCGAGGACGAACCGCCCCTGCGCGTCCGTGCCGCTGGCCTGCTCGGGCTGCGGCCCCTCCTCGAACACCCGGACCTCCGCGCCCGCCAGCGGCTGCCCCGCCGGGTCCACGACCCGGCCGACCTGCGTCACGAGGGGCGCGAGGGTCACCTCGAGCGGCGGGCCGTCGGCGACGACGAGCACCCGCCGGAGCCTCGTGCGGGCGTGATCGGGGTGCTGGATCAACAGCGCGACGACCCCGGCGTGAGGACCGGCCCCCTCCCCGGCGGCGTCGCCGCCGCCCGGCGGGAGGTCGTCCAGGACGAAGCGCCCCTCGGCGTCGCAGGTGACGCGCCAGGAACGGTTGGCGCGGGACCTCCCCCCCGTCGCGGCGTCCGGGAGCCGCGACCAGGCCGTGACGCCGGCCCGCACGGGCCGACCGTCGGGGTCGCGCACCCGCCCCTCGAGGCGCAGCGGCCGGCGCAGGCCGACCCGCACGCGCGCGCGCGCGTCCATGAGCGACGCCGCCGCCGCGTAGCCCGGCGCCTCGAACGTGGCCGCCGGGGGAGCTCCGGAGTATGTGCGCGGCGCGACGAGCCGGAGCGCCCCGTCCGTCCCGGCCGTGCCCACGATCCGCCGCTGGTACGGCTCCTGGAGCTCGACCGTGGCGGTCGCGCCTGGCAACGGGACACCCGTCAGGGCGTCGACGACCTGCGCCTCGAGCACCCAGGGCGCCTCGAAGCGCAGGAGCAGCGCGCCGCCGGGGCGCACCGTGATGCGTCGCGGGGTCGCGTCCGCGCCCGCCCCGTCGGACCCGACGACGCGGAGGGTGGGCCGAGGGTAGGTGCGGGAGCCCAGCCGCGGCGGCGGGGCCGCCACGGCGCGAGCCAGGGCCGCCGGGGCGGAGAACGACGTCATGTCGCACACCACCTGCTCGGCGTCGGGAAGCCCCGGCGCCTCGACGGTCCACTCGCCCGGCGGCAGGGACGCCTCGAACGCGCCGAGCCGGCCGGTGGCGACCTCGACCCGGTCCGCGTCCGAGGTGAAGCGCAGCGTCGCGTCGACGAGGGGGTCGAGGTCGAGGAGCGCCACGCCGGACACGAGCACCGCGTCGCTGTCGACCGCGGCCGCCTCGCCCTCCGTCGGCGGCCGCGGCGTCGCCGCCGGGTCCTCCAGCGCCGCCGTCGACGGCGCGAGGTCGACGACGACCGGCCCGGGGCCGCCGTGCGCGTGGGTCGTCCTCGCCGGCGCCGGGCCGTCCTGGTCGCCCCCCAGGAGGACGAACGCCAGCCCGCCCGCGGCCAGCGCCGCGAGCGCCGCCGCCGCCAGGCCCCGCCGTCGCGCCGCGCTCACACGGGTCAGGCTACTCCGCGGCGCGTCACCCGTCAGCGAGGCGGAGCGGCGCGCAGGGCGGCCTCGAGGTCGAGGTCGACCGTCGTCGTCTCGCCCGCGCGCACGACGACGTCCACGGGCGCGAGCGACCAGGTCCGCTCGCCGAACCGCGCCTTGACCTCGAGGCGCACGGACCCCGCGCCCACCCCCTCCAGGCGCAGCGGCAGGTCGGCGACGCTGGGCGGCCAGAAGCCCTGCTCCAGGCGCAGCCCGAGCGCCGCGTCGCGGTAGGCGACCCGGAGCGTCGGCGCGGCGCCCTGGGGCCAGCGGACCGCGAGGGCCACCGCCCCGCCGCCGGGCTCGAGTGGCACCATCATCGCGACCGTCTCTCCAGGGGGCGCGTCGAACCAGCGCAGGGCGGGCGTGAACCCGGGCGCGCGGACGACCAGCGCCAGGCGGCCCGTGGCAGGGAGGGTCGTGGTGGCGAGGAGGAAGCCGCCCCGCCGATGCGCAAGGTCGTCGATGACGAGGCGGCCGTCGCCGTCGAGCACGGTGACCCTGGCCGACGGGCAGCCGTCGGGAGCCTCGACCTGGACGACCAGGTCTTGCTCCGGCGGAAGGCGTAGCGTGACGGTCGCCCCGCCGGCGACGCCGTTCATCACGGCCTCGTCGTGACGGCGCCCCGAGCCGCGCAGGGCGAACGTGTGGCCCGCAGGGAGATCGTCGAGCGCGAACCCACCGTCGTGGTCGGTCCGGGTGGAGTGCCAGACGGTCGTGCGGTCGTACGCGGCCGCCGGCGCCCGCTCGACCTCCTTCTCCGCGGTGATCCACACGCCGCTGACGCGCTCGCCCCGGGCGTCCAGGACGTGGCCGCGGATCGGCGGCCCGAGTCGCTCCAGGCGAATCTCCAGGGACTCGGCCGGCGGGGAGATCGCGACCCGCGCGCGCGCGAACCCGGCGCGTGAGACCTCGATCAGCACGGGGACCGTGGGCACGCTCTCGAGCGCGAAGGCGCCGTCGGGGCCCGTGCCCGCATCGGAGTCACGCGCCGAGTAACGCCCGTCCACCGCGCCCTCCAGCCGGACGGTCGCGTGCTCCAGCGCTCGACCGTCGGGGCCCGCGACCCTACCGGCCAGCCGACCGAGTCGGGGGAGGACCACGTCGAGCACGTCTCCTCCCGGAACGACGACCATGCCGCGGAGCCGCACCGTGGCGTGGTCGGCGCACGCGATCTCCAGGTCGACGGCCGCCGCGTGGGGGCCAGCCCCCAGCTCATCGGCCCCGGGGGCGCCGCCCGGCGGGATCCCCTCGAGCACGAAGCGCCCCTCCCCGTCGCAGGTGCTCGAGACCTCGCGGCTGGCGCGGGCCGTCGCGCCGCTCCGGAGCTCGGGCGGGCTCACCGTGGCCCTGACGATGGCCCGCAGCGGCCGTCCCATGGCGTCCCGCACGCGGCCCTCGAGGCGCAGCGGACGGCGGAGGCCGACGCGCTGGCGCGTTGGCTCACCCAGGGTGGCGACGGCCGGCGCGTATCCCGGGGCCTCGAACGTGACCTCGGGCGGGACGCCGGCCAGGACCCGGGGGGCCACCAGGCGCAGCGCCCCGTCCGGCCCGGCGCGAGCGGCGGCCGGCTCCCGGTCCGGGGACACGAACTCCTCCCGGGCCGTGGCCCCGGGCAGGGCCACGCCCGTCGCGCCGTCGACGACCGTGGCATCGAGCACCCAGGGCGGCTCCAGGCGGAGGAGCAGCGCCCTGCCCGGGCCGAAGTTCGCCGGCCGCTCGGGGTCGACCTCGTCACGGTCGCCGACCACCCGGAGGGTCGGTCGCGGGCGGGCCCGGCGGAACGGTCGCCGGGGTATGGCGTCCGCGACGGCCCGCGCCAGGGCGCCGAGGTCGTCGAGGACGGTGACCATGCACACCACCTGCTCGGCATCGGGCAGCCCCGGCGCGTCGACCGTCCACTCGCCCGGCGGCAGGCCGGCCCCGAACACGCCGCCCCGCCCCGTGACGACCTCCACCCGCCGCGCGCCCGAGGTGAAGCGCAGCGCCGCGCCGACGAGCGGCTCGAGGTCGAGGAGCGCCGCGCCGACCACGGTCACCGCGTCGCTGTCGACCGCCGCCGCCTCGCCCTCCGTCGGCGGCGCATGGGCGGCGCCCTCGCCGGC
>JAHBXY010000064.1 GCA_019636275.1 Planctomycetota bacterium
GAGCGCCGCGCCCGCGAGCGCCGCGCCGGCGGCGCCGACCTGGACGCCGCCCGAGACCTTCGCCGACCGCTTCTCGCGCTGGTCGGTGGGCGCCGTGCGCGGCGCGGTCGCGGGGCTCGGCCTCCTCTCGCTCGTCCTCTTCGTCCTGTGGGCCGTGCCGGCGGTCGTGGTCGCCCGCTCGGACGCTTACCGCGCCGCCTGCGAGCGCCTGGCGGGCGACGGTATGCTCCAGCGCTACGTCGGCGCGCCGATCACTTGCGCCCGCGTGCCCACGTGGTACCGCGTCGGCACGCCCGAGGGCGACTTCTTCCGCTTCGACGCCCGCGGCCCGGGCGGCGACATCCAGGCCGAGGTGCGGGTCACGGCCGGCGAGGCGCACGTCCTGTCGGTCTACGTCGGCCCGCGCTTCTGATCACAGCCGCCCGTTGCGCACGAACACGCCGCCGCTGTCGCGCGCCAGGCCGCGCATGAGGCGCACGTCGATCGGCGCCGCCGGGTCGTCGGGCCCCTCGTCGAGCGAGACCTCCTGGGCGCCCTCGCGCACGAGCACGGTGTGGATCCGCGCCGGGACGGCCCGCAGGGCGTTCTTCCGCGCGACCCGCAGGCGCAGGGCGGCGTCGTCCTGCGAGGCGTCGATCCCGTCGGAGACGAAGTAGATCGCCTCCGCGCCCAGGTCGAGCGCGTCCTCGAGCGCCCGGCCGATCGCCGTCTGCGCCGCCGCCAGCGGGCGCTGCTGCTCGAGCGCGCGCAGGGCGCGGGCCTTGTTCTCGTCGGTCGCCGGCGCCAGGCCGCCGCGGAACACGGGCACCGGCGCGTCGCGGAAGAACAGCACCTGGAAGCGCGTCCGCGGCGTCATGGGCTCGATCGCCCGGCGCAGCTCCGCCCGCGCCCGCTCCCAGCGGCCGTCGTGGGCCATGCTGCCGCTCACGTCGACGACGAACACCGCGCCCTCGGCCAGCGCCGGCAGGCGGAAGAACTGGACCAGGCCGGCCGCCTCGGCCAGCGGCCGCAGGGCGCCGGGCCGCGGCAGGGTGGGGTCGCCCCGCCACCACGTCCGCCAGGCCTCGGCATCGGCGTGGAGCTGCCCCGTGAGCGCCACCAGCGCCTCGACGGCCAGCCCGCGCACCGGCGCGCGCCGCTCGACCTTCGGGTCGGTGAGCTCGATCAGGAGCGGCAGCGCGCCGCGCGCGCCCGACCGGCGCAGCCCGCGCACGCAGGCCAGCGCCAGCCCCGGGTCGTCCCTCTCGGCCCGGCGCAGCGCCTCGCCCAGCCCGTCGAGGCAGGCCGGCGCCTGCGTCGGGTCGGCCGCGGCCAGGGCCCCGAGGCCCAGGGCGGCGCCCTGGCGCACCGCCGTCGTCTTGCCGGCGGCGATCGCGATGGCGAAGGCCGCCAGCGCCCGCGGGTCGCCCGTCTCGCCCAGGACCGCGCCGGCCTCGCGCAAGAGGGCCGGCGTGGCGCGCGCGCTGCCGTAGAGCTCGATCAGCCCGTCCACAGCCGGGTCGGCGCCGCCGCCCGGGCGCGGGCCGCGCCGGCCGGCGGTCAGGGCGCGCAGGGCCAGCAGCCCGCGGTCCTCGCCGAACCGGGGCAAGGCCCCGGGGCCAGCCGATCGACGCCGCGCGTCGTCGGCGAGCGCGGCCAGCGCCGCGCGCAAAGGGCGGCGTCGTCGGCGTCGCGCTGCGGCGTCCGCGCCGGCGGGCGCGCCAGCGCCGCCACCAGCACCTCCGCCGCCGCGTCGGTCCCGAGCGCCCCGAGCGCCCCGCACGCCGCGCGGCGCAGGTCGTCGGGCAGCGGGTGGCGGTCGAGCGCGCCGTCGAGGAGGACCGCCGCCAGGAACTCGTAGGCCAGCCGCTGGCGGAAGCGCGGGTCGCCGAGCGACCGGAGCTGGCTGAGCCGCTGCTGCGGGTCGGTGGCCCGGTCGACGATCGACGCGATCAGCCGCTCGACGTCGGCGCGCTGCGCGAGCTGCACCTCGGGCGCCGACGCGTCCGGCGCCCCGTCCGGCCGGGGCTCGCGCACCCTCGTGAGGTCGGTCGGGTCCGGGGCCTCGCGCGGCGGCACGACGATCGGTCCCGGCGGCGGCGGCTCGGGCGGGATCGGCTGCACGGTCGGGTCGAGGTCGTCCGGATCGCGCGGCGGCGCCACGTCGGGCGGCGTCTCGGCGGGCGGCGCGTCGTCGGGCGGGGCGGGCGGGTCCTCGGCGATCGGCGGCGGCGGCGCCTCGGTCGCGGGGCCAGGTGGGAGGGTGATCGGCTGCTGCGGGCGCTCGGGCGGCGCCTGGAGCTGGGCCCACTTCGCCTGCAGGAGCAGCGCCCCGACGACGACCAGGGCCAGCGCCGCCCCGAGCCGCAGGAGCTGCCAGGCGCTCTCGCCCCAGAGGATCGGGCGGCCGGCGGGCTCCTGCGGCACGACCGGGGGAGGCGGCGGGGCGGCGTCGACGGCGGCAGGCAGGAGCTCCGGCCCCGCGTCGACCGACAGCCGCGCCTCGAGCGCGGCCAGATGGGCCGCCAGCGCCGCCCCGGCGAGCGGGACGAGCGGCCCGTGGGCGCGCACCGCGTCGACGACGCGCCCGAGCCGCGCCCGGTGGGCGCGGCAGCCGGGGCAGCCGGCCACGTGCGCCTCCAGCGCGCGGGCCTCGCCGCCCGGCAGGGCGCCGTCGAGCGTCGCCGACAGGCGCTCGAGCTGGTCGGGGCAGGGGTCCAGCGGCTCAGCCATGCTGCCCCTCGCCCAGGACGCCGCGCAGGCGCCGCTCGAGCTGCTCGCGCGCGCGCGAGAGCCGCGAGCGGATCGTCCCCACCGGCACGCCCAGCACCTCGGCCGCCTCGGCGTAGGGGCGCTCCTCGATGTCGCACAGCACGACCACGACCCGGTGGTGCTCGTCGAGCGCCTCGATCGCCCGGCGCACGGCGGCCCGCAGGTCGCCGCGCGCCGCCTCGTCGGCGGGCGCCGGCGCGTCGGCGGGCACGACCGCCCCCATGGGGCCGGAGCCGGTCGGGCGCGTGCCGTCGAGCGTCAACGCCGGCCGGAGGCGGCGGTTACGCACCTCGTTCAGGGCGAGGTTGCGGGCGATCGTGAACATCCAGGTGCTGAACCTCCCGATGTCGCGGTAGGCGTCGCGGTGCGCGTAGACGCGGACGAAGGCCTCTTGCGCCAGGTCCTGGGCGACCGCGGCGTCGTCGACCAGCGCGTGGATGAACCCGGTCACGCGCTCGAAGTGCCGCCGCGCCAGCTCTCCCACCAGGACCCGCGCCCGCGCGTCTTCTGCGCCGCGGCAGCTCACGATGAGCTGCTCGTCGGTGAGCTCGGCGAGCCCGGTGCTCATCCCTGCGCTCCGGGGACTTCCACACGCGGGGTCGGGTCCGGGTTCCACCGGCTCGGAGCTTGCCGCCACGAGGGTTACTCTCGCATGGCGGCGGGCGCGGCGCGCCGCGCGGCGACGAGGCTCAGGGCGTAGAGCCCGATCAGCAGGACGCTCAGCCCGCGCGAGCCGACGATCATGGCGCCGTACTCGCACAGGCCGCCGAGGGTGGCGCCGAGGAGGTTGGCGCCGAACAGGGCCGCCGGGCGGGGCGCCGCGCGGAACGCCGTGGAGAAGATCTGCCCGGCGAAGAAGATCGGCAGCGGCACGGCGAGGGCCGCCCACGCAAGGCGCCCGCCGAGCGGGAGGCCGAGGATCCACTCCCTGGGCATGGCGCAGGTGACGACGAGCGCGGCGAACAGGCTCACGTAGCTGGCCCGGCCCACGCCCTTGATCGTGGCGAGGTTGGCCAGGAGCACCATGAGGAGCACGCCGGTGACGACCACGGTCGTCACGAGCCAGGTGGCGCCGAAGTAGACCGAGCAGTCGGTGATGCTCTTCGTCTGCAGGAGGAGGAACCCGGCGCCGAGGAAGAACGCCTGCGCCTCCGGCGCCCCGAGGCGCCCCCCGACCGGGCGCGCGGCGGCGACGGTGACGACGACCCCGGCGGCGAGGGTCACGAGCACGAGCAGGTAGTCGCGCGGGATCGTCCGCTCGCGCAGGTACAGGAACGGCCAGTCGTCAGTGGGGACGACGACGCCGGCCTCGTCGGGCGCGAGCCGCTCGAGCTGGCGGAAGCGCGTGAGCTCGCCCGGCGGCTTCGCGTCACCACGCGTCACGACCGCGACCAGGTGCATGCCCTCGGTGAACAGGAGCGGCTCGCGGCCCGTCGCCAGCGTGACCAGGCGCGCCAGGCGCACCGCCAGCCACTGCTGGTTGGCGACGTAGAAGGAGAGGGAGAGCACACCGCCGGGCGCGACCCGACGCCACCCCGCGCGCAGCCCCTCGAGGGTATAGACGTACCCGTCGAGGCGCACGTTGCTCATCGTGCTGAACAGCGCCTGCGAGTCGAGCAGCCCGTAGACCACGCAGTCGTAGGTGCGCGTGTCGCGCTCCAGGAAGGCGCGCGCGTCGTCGGCGTGGACACGGACCCGCGGGTCGTCGTACACGCCGTTGGCGCTCCAGCGCCTGGCGAGCGCGATCAGGCCCGGGTCGATGTCCACGGCGTCGACCTCCGTCACACCATGGAGGAGGACGGACTCGACGTCGAGGCCGCCCCCGGCCCCGAGGACGAGCGCCGAGCGCGCGCCCGGCCGGACGAGGTGGGGGAGGGCGTGGCGCTCGAGCACCGACGGGGCGGGCCGCCAGGAGCCGGCGGGGGCGCCGTCATAGCGCGCCGGGTCGAGCGTGCCGTGGTACTGGTAGAAGGTGTGGTTGACGGCGACCACGTAGTACGGCGGGTTCGTCATCGTCCGCACGTCGGGCGGCGGCGCGTCGGGCGGCGGCCCCCCGGCGGGGTCCTGCACGACGATGTAGTGGTAGGGCGACCACAGGGCGCCGGGCGCCGTCGCGTGGCCCATGGCGACCAGCGCTGCCACGCCCAGCGGCAGGCCGAAGAGGCGCTGCCGCCGCGTCGCCATGAGCGCGTGGACCCCGAGCGGGATCGCCATGCCGACCACGGGCGAGAAGGCGACGTAGGAGAAGGCGCCGAAGGCGATCGTCCCGGCCAGGCTGCCGCCGAGGTCGAACGTGTAGGCGCGGAGGACCGGCGCGCGTCCGAACAGCTCGCCCAGCCGCTGCCCGATCGGCACCAGGACCGCGGAGTTCACGGCGAACACGGCGACGAGGACCGCGAGGCTCCAGGTCTGCGCGCCGCCGTCGGCGAGCTCCGGCATGAAGCGCAGCTCGTCCGAGGGCGTCGCGCCGGCGAGCGTCACGCGCTTGGCCCCGAGGATGACGCACACCTCCAGCAGGAGCAGCGCCGGGAACCAGCCGAACAGCGCCGGGCGCCGGTGGGCGAGGAGGACCCCGACGCCGAGGCCGAAGAACGAGCTGACGAGCAGCAGGTTCGAGTAGTAGCTCACGAGCTCGAGCGCCGCCGGCACCCAGCGGATCAGCATCAGCTCGGCGAACAGCGCGACGAAGGCGCAGCCGAACAGCCCGCGCTCGGCGCCGCCGGGCCACGAGCCCGGGGTCGACGCGGCCTCGTGTTGGTCGAGCATGGCGCCCCCGGGGCGCAGTCTCGCACCTGGCCTCGCGAGGGGCCACCGAGGGCGCAGCCGGGGCTCAGCCGCGGGCGCGCCGCGCTGCGAGGAGGCTCAGGGCGTAGAGCCCGATCAGCAGGACGCTCAGCCCGCGCGAGCCGACGACCATGGCGCCGTACTCGCACAGGCCGCCGAGGGTGGCGCCGAGGAGGTTGGCGCCGAACAGGGCGGCCGGGCGCGGCGCCGCGCGGAACGCCGTGGAGAAGATCTGCCCGGCGAAGAAGATCGGCAGCGGCACGGCGAGGGCCGCCCACGCGAGGCGCCCGCCGAGCGGGAGGCCGAGGATCCACTCCCTGGGCATGGCGCAGGTGACGACGAGCGCGGCGAACAGGCTCACGTAGCTGGCCCGGCCCACGCCCTTGATCGTGGCGAGGTTGGCCAGGAGCACCATGAGGAGCACGCCGGTGACGACCACGGTCGTCACGAGCCAGGTGGCGCCGAAGTAGACCGAGCAGTCGGTGATGCTCTTCGTCTGCAGGAGGAGGAACCCGGCGCCGAGGAAGAACGCCTGCGCCTCCGGCGCCCCGAGGCGCCCCCCGACCGGGCGCGCGGCGGCGATGGTGATGACGACCCCGGCGGCGAGGGTCACGAGCACGAGCAGGTAGTCGCGCGGGATCGTCCGCTCGCGCAGGTACAGGAACGGCCAGTCGTCGGTGGGGATCGTGGCGGCGCCTCCGCTGGCCCCCACCAGGCGGTCGAGCCGCGCGAACGTGCCGATCCGCGCGGGTGGCGCGATGGCGCCGCGCGCGACGACGATGACGAGGTTCTTCCCCTCGGTGTAGAGGATCGGGTCGAGGCCCGTGGCGAGCTTGACGAGCCGCTCGAGGCGCACCGCGAGCCACTGCTGGCCCGCCACGTAGAACGAGAGCGAGAGCACGCCGCCCGGCGCGACCCGCTGCCAGCCGGCGCGGATCCCCTCGACCGTGTAGACGTAGCCGTCGAGGCGCACGTTGCTCATGGAGCTGAAGAGGGCCTGCGAGTCGAGGAGGCCGTAGACCACGCAGTCGTAGGTCCGCGCCTCGCGCTCGAGGAACGCGCGGGCGTCGTCGACGCGCACGCGCACCCGCGGGTCGTCGTAGACGCCGTTGGCGCTCCAGCGCCGCGCGAGGGCGATCAGGCCCGGATCGATGTCGACCGCGTCGACCTGCGCCACCCCGTGCAGCAGCGCGGCCTCGACGTCGAGCCCGCCGCCGGCCCCCAGGACGAGCGCCGAGCGCGCGTCGGGGCGGAGGGCGTACGGGATCGCGTAGCGCTCCCGGACCTCGTCGGGAGGCATGAGCCCGGGGGCGCGCTCGTCGAAGCGGGTCGGGTCGATGGTGCCGTGGTACTGGTAGAAGTTGTGGTTCACCGAGACGACGAACCCGGGCGGGTTCGTCCGGGTGCGCACGTCGGGCGGCGGGACGGAGAGGGCGCGGGACCCGCCGGGATCCTTGATCACGATGTAGTAGTAGGGCGACCAGACGGCGTTCGGGTCGGTGGCCTGCCCCATGAGCCCGAGCGCGGCGAGCCCGAGCGGCAGACCGACGAGCCGCTGGCGCCAGGTCGCCATGAGCGCGTGCAGGCCCAGCGGGATCGCCACGCCGACGACGGGCGAGAAGGCCGTGTAAGAGAAGAGGCCGAACGCGACCGTGCCGGCGAGACTCCCGCCGAGGTCGAACGTGTAGGCGCGCAGGACCGGGGCGCGCGAGAAGAGCTCGCCCAGGCGCTGCCCGATGGGCACGAGGACGGCCGAGTTGGCCGCGAAGACGGCGATCAGGACGACGTAGCTCCGCAGCCGCGCCCCTTCCTCCGTCACCCCCTGGAAGCGGAGCTCATCGGTGGAGGCCGCCGTGGGCAGCGCCACCTGCTGTGCGGCGACGATCACGACGATCTCGAGCAGCAGGAGCGCGGGGAACCAGCCGAAGAGCGAGCGCCGGCCGGCGAGCAGCACGCCCAGGCCCAGGCCGAAGAACGAGCTGACCAGGAGCAGGTTCGAGTAGTAGCCCACGAGCTCGAGCGCCGCCGGCACCCAGCGGATGAGCATCAGCTCCGCGAACAGCGCGATGAACGCGCACGTGAACAGCCCGCGCTCGGCGGCGCCGGGCCACGCGCCCGCCAGCGATGTGCCTTCCGCGTTGTCGAGCGTGGTCGCCAAGGGCGGGCGAGTGTCGCACCCGGCCGCCGGACAGGCCACCGCGGCGGGTCAGAACCAGCGGGCGCCCATGGCCGCGAGGAAGGCCGGCGTGACCGGGACGCGCAGCGCAGACAGCGCGCTGTCTGCGCTGCTTGCCGGTCGTCGACCCAGCGCGAGACCTCGCGCGGCGCGAAGGTCTCGAGGCAGTAGAAGCAGCCGCAGGTGGCGCTCGCGAGCACCTCGTCGCGGTGCTGGCTCGAGCGACGGTGGGCGCGGTCAGACCGCGGGCTCGTCGCAGGTCACGCCGGACGATACCGGGCGGCGGCGGATCACGCCCGCGCGCTTGGCTCGTCGCCACTTGCGACCGGGGGCGGAGAGGACCCGCACGTAATACACTTCCGGCCGGAGGACGCGTCGTGACCTGGGTCCCCGCCGGCCAACCCCGGACGTTCTCGTCGCAGGTCCGCAGCATCGCGGACGGCGCGGAGGCCAAGTACCAGGTCCACGTGGCGCGGGTGCCGCGTCCGGGGCAGGCGGCGACCTGGGAGAAGAAGGCCGAGGGCACGGTCCCGGTCACGCGCGGCGCGGTGAGCTTCGAGTGGAACACCGAGGGCCCGCCGACCGCCGGCGACTGGGGCCAGCGCTACTGGCGCGCGCGCTACGACGTCTCGATCCCGCAGCAGGGGCGCGCGCCGATCCAGGCCCAGTCGCAGGAGGTGGCGGTCTTCCACGACTGGGTCGAGCTGACGACCCTGGACGCCGAGGGGCAGCCGCTCCCGAACGTCCGCTTCAACCTCAACATCGTGGTCGGGGGGCGGCGCGTCGGGCAGCGGCGCAACCTCCGCACCGACGCCCAGGGCGTGCTGCGGGTCACCGGGCTCCAGGGCGGCGACGTGGGGATCGAGTTCGTCAGCCCGTTCGTCCTCGTCTCGTGGGAGTCCGGCACGGGGTGCGTGCTCAGGGCCCGGGTGCGCCAGATCAAGCGCGCGCGCTTCGTCTTCCCGCGGACGCGCAACGGCCGCGCCAACCACAAGCAGTACGTGAACCTGCCCGACGTGGCGGGCGGCGCGCCCCGCGACGAGGGGCAGCGCATGCGCTTCAAGCTCAAGCTCGACGACGGCAAGTCGGGGGACAAGATCTTCTTCAAGGTCGAGTTCCGGGCCACGCAGCTGCTGACCGCGTCGGAGACCGCCGGCGAGCAGCCCTTCCAGGGGCTGAACCCGCGCAACGACGTGACGCGCCCCAGCATCACCGGGGGCGCCACGCCCGGGTGGGCGCCGCAGGGCGGGAAGGAGGTCACCCTCTCGGCGGACGGCGAGCAGCCGGAGGTCGTGGTCGACCTGGGCCCCTGCGGCGGCGACCAGTTCACGTTCAAGATCGGCGGCGACGAGCGCTGCGGCGACGACACCGTGGTCGTCACCAACTGGCGCAAGGTCTACTACCAGGTCATGGCGCCGGCGGGCATGGCGCTGGGCAACACGCGCGACATGCACGCGAGCATCAAGGGTCGCATGGCCTCGAGGCTCGGCCGCGCGTTCATCGAGTGGTCGCACCACCGGACGCACACGTTCCCCGACGCCAACGCCCCGGCCGGGAGCCTGCTGCCGAAGAGCTACTTCCGCCGCCGCGGCCGGGGCAACATCTTCGTCCTGACGGACCGGACGGCGAACGCGACCCCGGCCGGCGTCAACTTCGACGCGTCGAAGGACCCGCGCTGCATCAAGCTCCGCCTGTGCAACCTCAACTGCTTCTTCGACCCGGGAGCGCCGCCGGGCGGCGCCGGCCACGCCGTGAGCAACCTCACGGTGAACGCCACGAGCGCTGACTTCCTCGTCTCGCTCCCCGCCGAGCGCCTCCGGGACATGGGCCGGCTCTTCCTCCTCGAGTCCGCCATGACCGGCGGCGACCTGGGCATCCGCAGCATCAGGTGGCGCGCGACCGTCCCCACGACCTATGTCGTCGGCGGCGGCGGCGGCGCGCCCCCTGCCGGCGGCGGCGCGCCCCCCGGCGGCGGCGGCGGCGGCGGCGGCGGTGGCGGGCCGCCCCCGCCGCCCCACCCCGGGCTGAACGCGGGCGCGCAGCGGACGGGCACCTTCACCGGCAGGGCGCAGGTGGCGCCGCTCATCACCGTGGTCGACGCCTACTCCTTTCGGGTGGCGCTGCCCCGACCGGGCCCGGGCGACTACGTCGGGGCGGCCGTGACCGACACCGAGTGCCCGGTCGAGCTGACGCTCCAGCTCGAGCTGGCCTCCGACACGGGCCTGGGGCTCAACCAGGGCTCCGGGGCGGTGCTCGCCGTCTACTCCCCGGACATCGCGCCGAACGTCACGGCCGACGTGATCGCGCACGAGGTCGGCCACCAGATCCACCAGTCGGCATCGTCCGGCGGCGGCGCGGGCATGAACGCGCTGCCGAGCGGGCTGGTGCGCCGGTCCGTCCCGGCAGGGACGGCCTACGTGGGCTACGGCCACCAGGGGCCGCACTGCGCCTACGGCATCCGCCGGGCGACCCGCCAGACCGTCTCGTCGACGGCGTCGCCCGCCTGGGACGCCAGCCGGGCCGACCAGCGGGGGACGTGCATCATGTTCGGACAGAACAACGGTCCCGACCCCTCCTTCGCGAGCGCGGGCTTCTGCCCCGACTGCTCCCGGATCATCCAGGCCAAGAACCTCAGCAGCGTCCTGAACCCGACGTGAGGGCTCACCTCCTCGCGGTCTCGCTCGCCATCGCCCTCTCGGCGGCCTCGAGCGGACAGGAGCCCATGAACGAGAGCGACGTCGCGCGGCGCATCGAAGACCGACACCTCTGGGCCCGCGACGGCGCCGGCCCCGAGGACGCCATCGCCGACGTCATGGCCGCGGGCTGGCGCGGGCTCGCCCTGCGCTGCCCCGAGGCGATCGAGCTCGACCGCGCCGACGCGTTCCCGGCCCTGACCCTGCGCGTGGCGACGTTCGGCCCCGGGCACGTGCAGCCCCACCTCCGCGCGCTCGTGCTGATCGCGAGCGAGCGGCGCACGCACGCCTTGCGCGTGGGCCGCGCGCACGTCGATCCGCGCGCGCAGGTCGCCCCCGACGTGGCGATCCCGGCCCCGACCGACGACCCGGACGCCACCCCCATGGTGATGTCCGAGGTCGTGCGCTCCGACCTGCGCGAGCACCTCCACGTCCCCTGGGCGCCGGGCGAGTGGGTCGTCACGGGGGCCCTGTGCGGTCAGCTGACGAACCAGGCCGTGACCCGCCTCGTCGGCCCCGACCCGACGCCGAGCTGGACCGTCGAGACCGACCCCTCGCCGGCCCCGCTCCCGGCCTTCGGGGCCGCCGCCGCCGGCGCCCCGCCCCCGCCGGCGGCGCCAGGGATCGAGCTGTCGCTCGAGCCCGTGCGCGTGATCGGGTCGGGGCCGCTCGTGCTGAAGGGCAGCTTCCGGCTGCCCGCGACCGGGGTGGCGCGCGGCGCGGCGACGGCGACCCCCGGGTCTCGCGTGGGGGCCTTCACCTCGGTCGGGCTCGTCGTGGTGGGCGTGCGCGACCTCGGCCCGACCGCCGTGCTCCTGAGGCTCCCCGCAGACGAGCAGGTCGTCGCCGACCCGGACGCCCCGCCGCCGCTGGTCACCGGCGCCTTCGCCCTCGACCTGGCCGCGCTGGCGCCGTTCGACGGCAACCGCCCGCAGAGCTACCACGTGTTCGCCGTCGCGGGGGACGTCCTCCGCGGCCCGTTCACCGTGTCGACCGTCGACGAGGCCATGCTCCGGGACGATTGATCGGACGTGCCGCGTCAACCACCCAGAACGTCGGGGGTTGCGCGCGGGCGCCGCCCGGCCCGGTGTTCTACAATTCGCCCGTCTGGGGAGTTGTCATGCCGAGCGTGGTGGGCAGCGGCAAGACGGTCAGGGTGACGATCTCGACCCGCGGGATCGACAGCGGCGAGCCCGCCGAGGTCATCGTCTACAAGAAGGCCGACGACTCGGTCCTCGACACGCTCCAGAGCAAGGTCAAGGACAACGTCATCGCCACCGACTGGACGGCGAAGGGCCCCGGCGCCGAGGACGCCGAGCAGGGCTGGCACGTCTACTACAAGGCCAAGTGCAAGGGCCTCGAGACGAAGGCCACCGTCCTCTTCGTCTACACCGACTGGGTCGAGGTCACCTCCGTCGACGAGGCGGATGCCGCGCTGCCCGATGCGGCCTTCCGGCTCACGGCGGGCGACGAGGTCCGCGAGCGCCACACCGGCTCGAGCGGCGTGCGCAAGGAGGAGCACCTGCCGCCCGGCGACGTCCGGATCGAGTGGCTGAAGCCGTATCACCTCCTCGAGTGGGTCGACGAGGACGGTCCCCAGCGCAAGGCCAAGGTCAAGCTGATCCCCCCCGCGCGCCTGGTGTGGCCGAAGGCCGGCCAGCACAAGCAGTGGGTCAACCTGCCCGCCGCGGACGACCGCCCCGACCAGGGCAGCCGCATCACGCTGAAGCTCACGGCCGACGGCGGCAAGGCCGGGCAGAAGCTCTACGTGAAGCTGACGCCGGGCGAGGAGAACAGCGCGCGCAACGACCCGCTGCCGGAGCTCGTCGGCGGCACGACCGCCGACTGGTGCCCGGACGGCGGGATCGAGGTGCAGCTCGCCAAGGACGACGGCGAGCCCGACTGCGAGGCCACGGTCGAGGTCGAGCTGGGGCTGGCGGGGGGCGACACGTTCACGCTCGCCGTCGGCGGCACGACCGACTGCGACGACGAGCAGGTCACGATCACGAACTGGCGCAGGCTCTACCATCAGGTGACCCGCTCGAAGGACGCCAAGCTCCAGGGGCTCGACGCGGCGCGCGAGGCGCTGGCCGAGGTGTTCATCGACTACGAGCAGTACAAGGAGGTCCTGCTCGACCCCGCCGACGACCAGATCCCGGCCGGGAGCTGGATCGACGGGGCCGAGTTCGGCGTGGGCGGCAAGGTCCTGAACGTCGGCCGCCACAACCGCGACTGGTTCAAGGGCAAGTTCGACGACCAGAAGACGCCCCTCGGCGCGCACCTGGTGATCGCCGACAAGTACTACGACGGCGGGCCGGCCGGGTCGTTCTACACGCAGACGATCGAGGCCGTGGTCCAGGCCCAGGGCCACGTGTTCACGATCAAGGACCCGGGCGACTACGACGTGTTCGCGCGCGCCGTCCAGGACGGCGAGTCGAGCCTCATCTCGGGCACCTGGACGAGCAAGGCGCCATCCGGGCATCCGGACGCCGGCCGCTCGGGCGACGTCACCGCCGCCATGGTCTCGATCAACCACGCGGCGAGCCGCGACAAGGTCAAGCTCACGCTCCAGGGGATCACGCCGGGCGACGGGACGCCGCCCAAGGGCAAGGCGGCGAGCGACGCGGAGACCAAGCATCCGGTCAAGGTGAAGCTCAAGCTGCACGTCGCCCGCGGGCCGCTGCTCGGCAACAGCGCCGGGCCGCACCAGATCATCACCCTCACGCCGACCGCGCCGGCGCTGTTCTCGGCCATCGCCGTGCACGAGCTCGGCCACTCGATCCGGCAGGTCTGCAAGGAGGTGGCCCCGGGCCTGGCCGAGGCCGACCACGGGCGGACCTACACGGGGCACGGGCACCGCGGCGCGCACTGCGGCCACGGCCTGTCCGACGACGAGTGGGCGCGCGACAGCTACAAGGGCCTGGTCGCGTCGGCCGGGTGCGTCATGTTCGGCGCGTCCAGCGCGACCAAGCCGATCCCCAACGACGGCAAGTTCTGCGCGCGCTGCCTGCCCTTCGTGCGCGCCGACCACTGCCAGTCGCTGCACCCCGCGGGCGGCGACGCCGAGGAGTCGGAGGCGGCCGAGGACGCCGCGACGGTCGCCTCGCCGACGATCGCGATCACGAGCATCAACGGCGGGCAGGGCGACCACTTCGCGCCCGGCGGCGACGTGCTCGAGGTGGCCTACCGGATCGAGGGCCTCGCCGCGGAGGCGGTCCGCGTCGAGGTCACGAGCGCGGGCTACGGGCGCAACAACCCGATCTTCCGCCGCGAGCTCGAGGCCGACGAGAAGACCGACGGCGAGCACGCCTTCTCCTACGACGGGCGCGTCACCGCGACCGCCGGCGACCTGGCGGGCCGCCGCCTCAGCCCGCTCTTCTCGCCCTACAAGCTGAAGATCTACAAGGACGCGTCGATCATCGCCGAGGCCGAGTTCAAGGTCCTGTACCACTCGATCGAGGTGCGCATGGGCCACCACGTGCCCGACGAGCAGCTCCCGCCGCCCGACGGCGCGACGAGGGCCCGCTACGTCCAGGCGCGGCTGAACGAGCTCGGCTACGACGCGGGGCCGGTCGACGGCAAGGCGCAGAGCGCGACCACCCAGGGCGCCCTGCGGCGCTTCCAGCGGGCCAGCTACAAGGTGGGCACCCAGGACCTGCTCCGGGTCACCGGGCGCGTCGACGACGACACGGTGGCCGCGCTCCAGGCGGCGCAGCCGCGCGAGACCTGGCAGCAGCCGCTCGACCCGCTGCGGGGCGACGCGAAGTTCTACGTGCACGACGACTTCATGAACGACCGCGGGGCGGCCGACGCCGCCTGGTACGACGACAAGCTCCTGGCCGACTTCAACAGCGGCGACCGGCGCCGCGCCGAGCGGCAGATGGAGCGCGCGTTCATCCCGCTCGAGGTGCTCATCAAGGTCAAGGGCCGCGACGGCAGCGGCCACCACGCGACCGAGTGCTCCGGCGCCGTCCCGGTCGCCTGGGAGGCCGTGGACCCGCCCGAGGACGACACGGTCATCGACGTGGACGCCGCGCGGGCCGTGACGCAGGCGGCGAACCCCGCCATCCAGATCCCCACCCCCGGCTGGAACCCCGACGCGAAGGCGTACGTGGCCGACGCCCGGCAGTTCGGCACGAGCAAGAAGCGCAGCTCGCGCATCGACGCCACCGGCAGCAACTGCCTCGAGAGCCTGGGCGGCTTCCGGGCCGCGCGGGCCCGCGACAACGTGAAGCGCTGGTTCCCCGACGACGCGGGCTCGCGCCTGCAGCCCTACCGGGTGCACGGCTACGGCCGCGAGACGCGCGGCGGGACCGAGCACCACCGCGCGCTCGTGAAGGCCTGGGACCACCCGACCGACTTCCCCCTCCGCCGCGGCCGCGCCGGGGTCTACCTGCGCATGAGCACCAAGGCGGGCGACAACGTGCGGGTCCGGGCCGCGCTCACCTTCGAGGGGCTGCCCAACAAGGCCGCCCTCGAGGCGGCGCACCAGGACGTCCTGCCCGCGCTGGCGGTCGAGCTGCCCACGTGGACCGTGTGGCGGCGGACCCGCTTCAGCGCCTGGTGCCAGCAGGTCCCGCCCCCCGCGACCATGTGGGACGGCACCCCCTTCGACCGCGGCGGCGTGGCCAACCAGCCCGACTGGGCGGCGATCCGCGACGCCTACAAGCACGCGTTCATCGAGGTCGAGAACGGCGGCCGGCCGCTGGAGGTGGTCGACTACGCCGCGACGATCACGGAGGCCGTGTTCAAGGCGGCGATCGCCCGCATGCCGGCCAAGCACCGCCCGCCAGGCGTGACCGTCGCCGCCGGCGGCGTGGTGAACGGCGTGACGTTCAGCCCGCGGCACATGTGGGGGGCCGCGCCGTTCCGGGCGCAGCGCCCGGCGGAGTCGATGGCGGACTACGTGCGCGCCTTCCGGAGCGCCATGACGGCCTGGTCCGACCGCATGGCCCCGGCGATCCTGCGCGAGGTCTACGACCGCGTTCGCCGCCGCAGCCCCGAGGGGTTCGTCGTGCTGGACTTCAGCGCCTTCGACGACCCGGTCAACCCGCTCACGGTCAACCGGCCCGACGGGACCACGGCCACGCTGGCGTTCCTCTCGTACCGGGGCTGGGTCGTCCGCGACGGCGCCGTGCTCACCAACGTCCACAACACGAGCGACATCACCAACTACGTCATCCACGAGTGCGGCCACGCGCGGCTCCTCTACCACCACAAGGGGGTCGACGAGGTGCCCGCCGGCCACAGCGCGACGCCGAAGGAGCACTCGCAGGATCGCTGCGCGATGAGCTACACCCTCGGCGGCGACACCATGCCGGAGACGAAGTACCCTTACTGCGGCAAGTGCATCCTGCGCCTGCGCGGCTGGGGCGTGACCACGCTGCCGGCGGCGTACGGGTAGGCCGCCATGAGCGACGCGCCGCTCGAGCTCTCGCTCTCCCCGATGCGGCCCGTGCTCCGGACGGGCGAGGGCGCCACGCTCGAGCTCGCGGTCCGCGTGCTGGCCGGCGGCCCCATGGAGACGATCGAGCTCAACGAGGACCGGACGACGATCGAGCTGCGCCGGCTCGACGACGCAGGCGCGCCGCGCGAGGCGCGGCTGCTGTCGGGTCGGGACCACCGGCAGCTCCACCAGGTCCACCCCCAGACGCCGCTCGGGCTCGAGTTCGAGGCGCGCGGCGGCGCGGCGTTCGTCGTCCGGGTCGACCTGCTCCTCTACGCCCCGCCGCTCCCCGCCGGTCGCTGGCGGGTCGCCCTGCGCTACCGCTGGGGGTCGGCCCCGGGCGACGAGGTGCGCACGAACGACGTCGACCTCGAGGTCACCCCCGCCGACGCGCGGCCGGTCGGCGCGCGGCTCCTCGCCGTCAGCGGCAGCCGCGACGTCGTCGCGTGGACGTGGCGCGTGGACGACCCGGCCGCCCCCTTCCGGCTGACGCTCGGGCGCGCCGACGTCCCGCTCGCGCTCGAGGCGGCCTACCCCTGGACGGACCCGCCGCCGGCGGGGGCGCCGCGTCTGGCGCACCTCAACGACCTCGAGCCCATGCACTACGAGAAGCTGGCCGTGTGGACCGAGGCGGCCGAGCTCGTCGTGCAGCCGCTCGGCAAGCACGGGCCCGGCGGCCCGCCGCGCCGCCTGGCGACCGGCCTCGAGGGACCCCTCACGCTCGTCGACCCGCCGCTGCAGCGGCGCGACGACGGGCTGCGGGCGGTCGTCCTCGGCCGCCGCGCCGGGGCGCCCGCCCTGAGCGTCGTCGCCTGCGGGCCCGACGGCGCGGCCGCCGCGCCGGAGGTGCGCGCCTTCGACGCCGGCGACCTGGTCGCGGTCGCCTGGACCGAGCCCGAGGACACGGCCCACGCCGGTGTGTTCGCCGCGCGCGCCGGCGCGGGCGGGCTGACGCTCACGCGCCTCGACCCGGCGTCGGGCGAGGCCCTGGAGGTGTGGCGCGAGGAGCCGCCGGCGCGCGAGGCGCTGGCGCTCGTGCTCGACCAGTGGCTCGGCACGGGCTGGCTCTACCTGCTCCTGCGGCGAGCCGTCGAGGACCCCGACGGGCGGCAGGTCGACGAGCTGACGGCGCTCGCCTGGGACGTGGCGGCCCTGTCCGAACGGCCCGACGACGACGACGCGCGGCGCCCCGCCCGCGCGGGGGCGTGGCTCGTGCCGCGCGGCGCGGCGCTCCTCTCGGCGGCCCCGCTGCTCGACGGCGCCGGGCTGGCCCTGCTCGTGAGCGCTCCGCCCGGCCGGCTGGCGCTCGTCCCGGGCGGCCCGCGCGAGCTGCCCGCCGCGGCGGCGCCCGGCGCGCTGCTCGTGGACGGCCGCGGCCAGACCTGGCTCGTCGAGCACGACCCCGCGCGTGGGCCGGTGGCCACGGCGCTCGGCCGCTCGCTCGTGGACGCGGCGCCCGACGACGACGACGGGGACGACGGCGGCGACGACGACGGCGCCGGCGACGACGGGGACGAGGACGAGTGATGGCGCGGCGCCGGGGGCGAGAGGAGCGGAGCGAGGCGTGAGCGGACCGTTCGGACTGCGTGACGACGACTTCTGGGGCGACCCCTTCCGGACGCTCGACGAGGTCGGCGACCGCCTCGAGCGGGAGGGCTTCCACGGGCTCGTCGTCGACGCGCCGGCCCGGGTCGTCCTCGACGGCCGGCGCGGGCTCCCGCTCGTCGGCCTGCACCGCGTCACGTTCCGCGACAGCCGCGACCAGCCGGCCGCGGAGGCCGTCGTCGTGGCGTCCAGGCTCGAGGACGGGCGCGTCTGGGCGGGCCTCCTTCAGCCGCCCGAGCCCGCCGACGACTCCGCCCCGCCGGCGGAGGGCGGCGACGAGGACCCAGGCGAGGGGACCTACACGAGCAACTTCAGCGCGGATCTGGTGGAGGTCTTGGGCGTGCCCCGGCTGCCGGGCACCACGCTCGTCTGCGCCGTGCTCCTCCGCGGGCTCGCGTCGAACCAGGTGCGCAGCGCGATCGTCCGCTCGCCGGCCGACCCGGTCGACCCGGCGGTCGAGGCCCTGCGCGCCGCCGAGGCGGAGGAGGAGCGCCCCGAGCGGGTCGACCCGGAGCCCGGGTCGCCGTGGCCGAGCTACGGCGCCGCGGCCGGCGCCCCCGAGCCGCCGGCCGCGCCGGGCCTGACGCTCGCCGTCCCGCCGCGCGCCCCGGCCTCGGGGCAGGTGGTGCTCCGCGGCGCCTGGCGCCTGGCCGCGCGCCCGCGCGACCTCGTGCGCCCCCGCGCCGACGGCCGCCCGCTCGACGTGAAGGACCCGGCGGCGACGGCGGTCCTGCCGATCACGCTCGTGCTCGTGGGCGAGCGGGTCGTGGGGCCGTACGTCATCGACCTGCGCGTCCCCAGCCACGACCCGGCCCCGCCCGACGGCGTCGTGACCGGGCGCTTCGCGCTCGACCTCATGGCCGCTCGCGCGCTGCGCGGCCGCACCCGCCAGCGCTACCACCTCTACGCGCTCTCCGGCGACGCCCTCGCCGGGCCCTACGCGCTGGAGCTGACCTGAATGCGGAGGCGCCCGTGAGCACCGCCGTCGCCAAGATCAAGTCCGTCGCCGCCGACAAGGACGCGAAGCTGGAGCTCCGGGTCGCCGGGGGCAAGGCGGGGGACCCCGTCACGTTCACCATCTACAAGGTGAGCGACGACTCCCAGCTCGACACGATCGACGGGACGATCCAGAAGGGCAAGGCGGTGGCCACCTGGACGGCCAAGGGGCCGGCGCCGGACGCGGCCGCGCGCGCCTGGCGCGTCTACTACAGCGCCGTCGTCGACGGCGTGACGGCGACGTCGCCGGAGATGGAGGTCTACCTCCCCGACGTCGAGGTGAGCTCCGTGGGCGAGGACGACGCGGCGCTCGCCGACATGCGCTTCGAGCTGGCCGTCCTCGAGGGCAAGAAGAAGACGAAGACCGTCAAGGGCCACACCGGGTCCAGCGGGACGTTCAAGGTGCAGAACCTCCCCCCCGGTGAGGTGCAGGTCACGTGGCTGGCGCCGGCGCGGCTGATCGACTGGGTGGAGGACACGGCCGGCAAGAAGAAGGCCAGGCTGAAGAAGTCCTTCACGGCGGAGCTCGTGTTCCCGCCCGCGGGCGACCACAAGCAGTACGTCAACCTGCCCGCGACGAAGGACCATCCCGAGTGGGGGAACAAGCTCAAGGTGCGCATGCGCGTGCACCCCGACGACGGCCCGAGCCGCCCCGGCGACGAGTTCTTCGTGAAGGTCGAGTACCCGCCCGAGGACCAGCTCAGCAAGCGCAAGGTCCCCGCGCGCAAGCTGGCGGGCGCCAAGGCGCAGGCCTGGGCGGACCTGGGGACGACGGTCAAGGTCAAGGCGGAGGGCGCCGAGGGCACCGTCGAGCTCGAGCTCGGCCTCGCGGGCGGCGACCAGGTGACGCTCAAGGTCGGCGGCACCGACACGTGCGAGGACGCCGAGGTCACGATCACCAACTGGCGCAAGCTGTTCTACGTCATGCAGCGCAACGCCGGCTCCGTCATCCACGGCATGCAGCGCACGGCCGACACGCTGGCCGACGTGTTCGTCGAGTACGAGCGGCACGACGAGGTCACGTTCACGAAGGCCGACACGCCGCCCTCCATGGCCGGGTCGTGGGTGGCCGGCAAGGAGTTCGGGGTCGCGACCGAGCAGCTGGTGATCGGCTCGCACAACCGCAAGTGGTTCCGCGAGAAGTTCGCCAAGGTGGCGATCCCGAAGGACATGAAGCAGTGCACGATCGACCTGATCGTGTGCGACCAGCAGTACGACGGCGTCGACGGCTGGAGCAAGCCCCACAAGGACACGACGACGACCAAGCTCACGACGGACAACGGCTGGTCCGAGGCGTTCGACGGCGAGCTCTTCCCCGCCAACCTCAACGACGCCAAGCACCCCATGACCTCCGGCTCCTGGCGCTGCACGGCGCCCAAGGGCAAGCCGGGCCACGGGGTCAAGGGCACGGTCACCCAGGAGATGATCACGGTCGACCGGAGCAAGGAGACGAAGAAGGTCCACATCGACCTGACGAAGGCCCCCAAGGGGGACCCGGCGAGCCTGGTCGGCGACGGCACGGCGGACAAGTACCCGGTCGAGGTGACCATCACGGTCGTGTTCGCCAAGGGCCCGTACCTGGGCGAGAGCGCCAACGAGCACCAGCTCATCGTCCTCACCGCCGGCGCCGACTGCTTCAACGACACGGTCGTGCACGAGCTCGGCCACAACATGCGGCAGGCGCCGTCGAAGGGGAACAAGCCGCCGGCGGCCCTGAAGCTCGACGACCACCCGCACAAGTACGAGGGCCACGGCCACACGGGGCCGCACTGCGCGCACAACCTGGATGCCGTCGCCACCCACGTGTGGGCCGACGACTACTCGAGCAAGGGGCCCGTGGCGACCAAGGCCACCGACGAGCCCGACTACGACCTGCTCTGCGACGCGGCGGGCGACCTCGTGCACGGCGACTGCGTCATGTACGGCTCGGGGCCGAGCGACGACCCGTCGCCGTCCGCCGGCTTCTGCGACGACTGCAAGCCCTATGTCCTGGCCAAGGGCCTGGAGAGCGTGCGGTGAAGGCGAGGCGCGCGTGAGCGACGAGCGGCTCGTCGTCGACGACGGAGACTTCTGGACCGACCCGCGGCGCCGCGAGGACGAGCTCGTGCCGCGGCTGCTCGAGGAGGGCTTCCTCGGCCTGCGGCTCGACGCGCCCGGGCGCATCGACGTCGAGGACGCCGACGCCATGCCCCTCGTGGGGCTGTTCGGCGCGACGGCGCAGGAGCGGCAGGTCCACGACCTCGAGCGCGACCTGGTCGTCGTGGCCACGCGGCTCGAGAGCCGCCAGACCTGGGCCGCCCTGCTCCACGAGCCCAGGCGGGCGCCGCGCGGGCGCCCGCGCAGCGTCGCGCCCGCCGGGTCGGGCCGGGGCATGCGCATGTTCGCGGCCGACGCCCGCCCGCGCCTGCCGGACCTGCCCTGGCGCCCCGGCACCCTGGCCCTGCGCCTGCTCCTGGCTGACAAGGCCTCGAACGCGGCCCGGACCGTCCTCGGGCGCGGCGCGCGGCCGATCGAGCAGGACCCCGCCGTGCAGGCGTTCCTGGCCGAGCATCGCCAGCCCGCCTTCCCGCGGCCGGTCTGGCCCCTCCCCGACTCGCCGCTCCCCACGTTCGACCCGATCGACGGGTCGCCCGAGCCGCCGGCCGAGGTCGGGATCGTCGTGGCTCTGGACCGGGTCAACGTGGTCCGGGAGGGCGGTCCGCAGGTCACGTGCATCGCGCGCGGGAGCTTCCGCCTGCCGCTCTCGCCGCGCGACCTCGTGCGCCCCGAGCCTCCGCGCGAGGCGGACGACGACGACGCGGTCCACGCTTCTGCGGGAGCTGCTGCGGCAGTGGCTGACGACGCCCTGCCCGACTGGGACCCCCGCGTCGAGCGCGAGGCCGAGCGGGCCGAGCGCCGCGCGGCCGAGGACGAGGGGCTGGGGCTCGTGTGGCGCGACGTCGGCGACCCGGCGGCCCGGGCCGTGATTCCGGTGACGCTCGTGGGCACGGGCGTGAAGCGGCCCGACCCGCTCGTCGTGCCGCTGCAGGTGCCGATCTACGCCGACCTCGACCCGGCGCGCCTGCCGCCGACGGTCACCGGGCACTTCGCGCTCGACCTCCTGCGCGTGCCCGACGGCTACAAGCTCCTGCGGCAGACCACGCACCTGTGGGCGTTCTCGGGCGACGTGGTCGCGGGGCCGTTCACCACGGCCGTCGTCGCCGAGGCCGAGGTCAGGCGCCCATGAGGAGCGCCCATGAGGAGCGAGGAGGGCCCGCGTGACGGACACCGCGACGCCGCAGCAGAGCGCCGGCGTGCAGTACGTGGTCATGGAGGGCGAGGTCCAGCTCCAGGCGCGCCTGGAGGGGCTCGAGGCCTGCACGGAGGTCACGTTCGACATCCACAGGGCGAGCGACGGCGGGCTGGTCGACTCGGTCCCGGGCGAGCTCGCGCGCGACGGCGTCACGGCGACCGCCGCCTGGCGCCCCGAGCTCGACCCCGAGGGCGACGCGCGCGGGCTGCGCGTGTACTACGTCGCCCGGGCGGACGACCTCGAGGTGACCTCGCCGGAGCTGGAGGTCTACCTGGACTGGGTCGAGGTCACCTCGCTCGACCCCGAGGGGAACCCGCTGCCCGACTGCGGCTACACGCTGACGATCGGGCGCTTCGAGCGGCATGGCCACACGGGCCTCGACGGCACCTTCCGGGAGGTAGGGCTCCCGCCCGGCGACGTCGAGGTGGAGTGGAACGGCGACAGCGACGCCGCGCTCGTCCTGGTCGAGTGGCTCGACGAGACCGGCCCGACGCGGAAGGCCAAGCTCCAGCGGGTCCCGCGGGTCACGTTCGTCTGGCCCAGCCCGGAGGGCGACGGCGGGCGCCGCTTCTGGCTGGGCGACGGCGGCGAGCTGCACCTCCAGGACCGCTTCCACGCCCACCAGCAGCTCACCAACCTCGACGCCGACCCGGCGCACCCCGAGCGCGGCGAGCGCCTCACCTGCCGCGTCGGCTTCTGGCCCGCCTCGACCGGCAAGGGCGGCGACAAGATCTACGTGAAGGCCGAGTGGCCGCCGGCGGACCGGCTGAGCAAGCGCAACGCGCCCGCCCGCGCGCTGGTCGGCGGCGCCGACAAGCCCTGGGCCAGCGGCGCCAACGCCAAGGGCCTCGAGCTGACCCTCCAGGCGGAGGGCGGCGAGGTGACGTTCGAGGTCGACCTCGGCCTGGCGGGCGGCGACCAGGTGACGCTGTCGATCGGCTCGACGGACAGGTGCGAGGACGCCAGGCTCGTCGTCACCAACTGGCGGACGGTCTACTACCAGCCGACGCTCCGGCGCGGCCTGACGCTCCCCGACCTGAGCCAGGCCGAGGGGTGGTTCGCCGACGGCGCGGTCACCCTCGAGGCGGACGGCGCGGCCGTGCAGGTCGACGCGGGCCCGCCGGCCGGCGGCGTCGACGGCAAGGGCGGCCTGACCTTCGTGCCGGCCGAGTGGTACTGGGACGGGTCGACGCCGCCCGACCCGCCGACGCACCAGATCATGCTCGTCGGCCACCACAACTGGAACCACTTCGAGGAGGACGTGTTCCTCGAGCGCAAGGGCGCGCTGGGGGTGAACCTCGTCCTGTGCGACCGGGTGTGCCACGGCACGAACCACCTGCACGCGCCGTACGTCCAGTCGTTCGCGAACGTCGAGCTGCCGGGGCCCGACCTCACCCAGATGGTCGACGTGCCGGACCCGGCCATGCGCCTGTTCGCCCGCGCCGTGCACGACGGGAGCTTCCCGGTGGTGAACGTCCGCTGGACGGGCCCCACCGACGCGAGCGTGCCGGCGGAGCTGCGCAACAAGAGCGGGACCGTGCCCGAGGCCTGGATCGAGGTCCCGAGCATGGGCGGCTCCTACTACTTCATCGTGTTCCCCGCGCCCGACGACGCGAGCGTCCCGGAGGCCGAGCGGCTCCCGGGCCAGATCCTGGCCGCCGGCGGCACGTTGAAGGTGCGCGGGCAGGTCTACGTCGCCGACGCCGGCTTCGCCGGCTGGGCGCGCGGAAAGCAGGTCGCGCTGGCCAAGGACGAGGGCGACGACGCGGTCATGAACTACCTCGTGGCCCACGAGGTGGGCCACAAGATGCACCAGGCCGCGGCCAACAACGCGCCGTCGCAGGGCTGGGAGGCCGCGTACTACCTCCCGCCGGGCTTCGCCTTCAGCGACCATCCGCGCGGCTACCAGGGCCACAACCACGTCGGCGGGCACTGCAACTTCGGCGTGCCCGACGCGAAGGTCTCGGAGCCCGACTACACGACCCTCGCCGCCGACGAGCAGGGGACGTGCGCCATGTTCGGCATGGTCCTGAGCGACATGTCGCGGCTGATCGGCTTCTGCGAGCACTGCCTGAAGTTCACCCGGGGCTACGACATGAAGAGCGTGCACTGACGTGGGCGTGCTCGGGCTCACGGACGAGGAGTTCTGGGACGCGTCGCTCGTGGACCAGCCGGCGCTCGCCGAGCGCCTCTTCGACGCCGGCTTCACGGGCGTCGCGCTCGACGCGCCGGGCGTCGTCGACGTGGACGCGCGCGCGACCCTGCCGATGATCGGCGCGCGGGTCGCCACCTACGCCGACCTGCGCCGCGTGAGCTTCCGGCACCACGCGATGCTGGTCGCGACCCGCCTCGAGAGCAACGTCACCCTCGCGGCGCTCGCCGAGTCCCCGGACCGGCTCCCGCCCGAGCGCCCCGAGCCGCCGAGGGACCGCCCGGTCCAGCGCGGCACGGGCGCGGTGTTCACGTGGTCCGACGCGCGCGAGCGGCTCGGGCTGCCCTGGCGCCCGGGCACGTACGTCCTGCGCCTCGTGCTCGAGGAGGTCGCCTCGGCGCCGGTCCGGGTGCGGCTCGTCCGCGCCCCGTCGCACGTCGACCCGCAGCTCGAGGCCCACCTCGCGGCCCGACGGCTCACGCCGTACCCGCAGCACGTCTCGCCGCCGCCGGAGGCCGGCCGCGACCTGCCGAGCTACCGCCCGTCGAGCGACGGCCCCGCCCCGCCGGCCGCGCCCGGCGTCGAGCTCGCCGCGCCGCGCGTCGCCGTGCTCGGCCGCCCCTGCGTCGTCCGCGGCGCGCTGCGGCTCGTGCCCACCCGCGGCGAGGTGGTCCGCCCCCGCCCGCCGCAGACGGAGCCGACCCCGCCCGGGGGCGGCTGGCAGGAGGTGGGCGACGACGAGGCCACGGCGGTGGTCCGCGTCACGCTGCTGGTCGTGACGGAGGGGCGCTCCGTGCCGGCCACGATCGAGCTCCACGTCCCCTGCTACGAGGCGATCGCCGACCCCGCGGCCCCCGGGGAGGTCACCGCCTCGTTCGCCGTGGACCTGCAGCGCCTGGCCCCGTTCGCCGGGCCGCAGACCTGCTTCCTCTACGCGCTCTCGGGCGAGCACGCGGCCGGCCCCGCGCGGGTCGCCATGATCCCGCCGGAGATGCTGCGCGGGGAGTGACGCCGCCGCGCCGTCGTCCCGGTTAGGATCCCGCCCCCATGCGCCTGGCCTTCCTCGGCAGCGACGCCTTCGCGGTCCCCTCGCTCGAGGCCGCCGTCCGCGCCGGCCACGAGGTGGTCCTCGTGGTCACGAACCCCGACCGCCCGAAGGGCCGCTCCGGCGCGCCGCAGCCCACGCCGGTGAAGGCGGCCGCGCTGCGCCTGGGGCTCCCCGTGCACCAGCCCGAGGGCAAGCTGGGCGCCGACGCGGCCGAGCGCATCCGCGCGGCGGGCGCCGAGCTGGGCGTCGTCGTGGCCTTCGGGCAGTTCCTCGGCCGGCGCGTGCGCGAGGCGCCGGCGCTGGGCTACTCGATCAACGTCCACGCCTCGCTCCTGCCGCGCTGGCGCGGCGCGGCGCCCGACTTCGCGGCGATCCTCGCCGGCGACCGCGAGACCGGCGTGTCGATCCAGCGGGTCGACGCGGCGCTCGACGCGGGCGACGTCCTCATCAGTCAGGCCACCCCGATCGGCGAGGACGAGCCGCGCGGCGCCCTGCGCGAGCGCCTGGGCCTGCTCGGCGCCGACCTGCTCGCGCGCGCGCTCGACCTGATCGCCCGCGGCGAGGCGGCGTTCACGCCGCAGGACCCGGCCGGCGTCACCCACCAGGGGATCGTCAAGAAGGAGGACGGCCGCCTGGACCTGGCGCGCCCCGCCGACGAGCTGGCCCGGCGCGTGCGCGCCTGCGACCCCTGGCCCACCGGCGCGCTCGAGCTGCCCGACGGCCCCCTCCAGGTCCTGCGCGCGCGGGCGGTCGAGGGCCAGGGCCCGCCCGGCGCCGTGCTCGACCCAGGGCAGGGCGACGGCGCGCTGGTCGTCGCGACGGGGCAGGGCGCGCTGGCGCTCGTGGAGGTCAAGCCGGCCGGCAAGCGGGCGATGGCCGGGGCGGCCTGGGCGCGCGGGCGGCGCCTGCGCGCCGGGGACCGCCTGTGAGCCGGCGACCGGGGCGGGGCGGTCACCGGGGCCGCGGCCCCAGGCGGCCGGCCGCGCGCGAGGAGGGGCCGCGCCGCCTGGCGGCGGGCGTCGTCCGCGGCGTGCTCGAGGGGCGCGGCGCGGCCCGCACGCACATCGAGCGCGCCAGCGACCGGGGGCTGTCGGCCCGCGACCTGGGGCTCCTGACGGAGCTCGTCTACGGGACGGTGCGCCGCGTGGCCACGCTCGACGCCGTGCTCGGCGGCTGCGCGGCGCGCGGGCTCGTGCGCGTCGAGGAGGCCGTGCTCGCGCACCTGCGCGTGGCCGCCTACCAGCTCCTGTTCCTCGACCACGTGCCGGCGGCCGTCGCCGTGAGCGAGGCGGTCGAGGCCCAGGACGAGCCGCACCTGCGCGGCTTCGTCAACGGCGTCCTGCGGGCCGTGACGCGCGTGATCGCCGGGCGGACCCACGACGACGCGGCGCCGCCCGGGGTGCCGTCGACGCGCCGCCTCCCCGGCCGCGAGCGCGGCTGGGTGCTCCTGGCGCAGGACCTCCTCCCGTCGGCCGAGCGCGACCCGGCGGCGTGGCTGGCGGCGGCGGCCTCGTTCCCGCTGTCGCTGACGAAGGTGTGGGTCGAGCGCTGGGGGCTCGAGGGCGCGCTCGAGGTCGCGCGCGCGCAGAACGAGCCGCCGCCCATGACGCTCAGGGCGAACTCGCTCCGGACCACGCGCGAGGCGCTCCTCGAGCGCCTGCGCGCCGGCGGGCTCGAGGCCGCGCCGGGCCCGCTGCCCGGCTCGATCCGCCTCGGCGCCAGCCTGGCGTCCGGCGCGCTCGACGTGGTCGACGAGGGGCTGGCCGCCGTGCAGGACGAGACGGCCCAGCGCGTGGCGCCGTTCGTCGACCCGCGGCCGGGCGAGCGCGTCGTCGACCTGACCGCCGCGCCCGGCGGCAAGGTCGCGCACCTGGCCGAGCTCATGGGCGACCAGGGCCGCGTCGACGCGGTCGACGTCGACGAGGGGCGCCTGGCGCGCGTGCGCGACGTCGTGGGGCGCTTCGGCCTCACGTCGGTCGTCGTGGCCCTCACGGACCCCGAGGACCCCCGGCCGCCCGACGACCCGCGGCCGATCGACCGCGTCCTGGTCGACGTCCCCTGCTCGAACACGGGCGTCCTGCGGCGCCGCGTCGAGGCGCGCTGGCGCCTCGACGAGGTCGACTGGCCCGGCCTCGAGGCCGTGCAGGCGCGCCTGCTCGCGCGCGCGGTCGACCTCGTGCGCCCGGGCGGCGTCGTCGTCTACTCCACCTGCTCGATCGACGCCCGCGAGGACGAGGCGCGCGTGCGCGCCTTCCTCGCCGGCCGCCCCGACGTGACGCTGGAGGCCGAGGAGCTGGTCCTGCCGGCCCGCGGCGGCGGCGACGGCGGCTACATGGCCCGGCTGCGGGCCTGATCGTGGCGCCGGCTACAGGAGCGCCGCGCGGATGAGCGCCTCGACCTCGCGGGCGCCCTGGAGCCCGAGGAGGCCGCGGCGGGTGACGTGGCCCTTGTGCCCGCGCTCGACCTCGATCACGAGGTCGCCGTGCCCGGCCCGGTGCTCGACCCGATCCATGGAGCGCAGCTCCTCCGGCCCGTAGGTGCGGGTGCTGGAGGTCCCCCAGCCGTTGGTCTCGCACACGATCACGCGGCGGTCGGTGACCGCGTAGCCGGTCCGGCTGGCCGCCTTCAGCGCCCAGTAGGGCGACGAGAGCATGCCGAGCCCGACGAGCACGAAGGGGACGCCGAACAGGGGGAAGCAGAGCTGGGGGCCAGGCCCGGCCTGGGAGACCCCCCAGGTGGCCATGCCGACCCAGAAGACGGCGAACGCGGTCCAGGGGATCGCGAAGAGGACCATCGGCAGCGTGGCGGCCACGTGCACGAGGAGCGCGCGGGCCGGCTGACCGGCCCACAGGACCTGCTCGCCCTTCTCGAGCTCCGACTCGAGGCGCGCGGCGACGTCCGGCGGCAGGTCGCCGAGCCCGCCGCCGAGCGGCCGGACGGAGCGCCGCTCCGGGCCGGGAGAGGGCTTCGGCGCCACGGCGGGCGGCGCGAGCTCGACGCGCCTCCCGCTCGCGGCGCCGCCGGCGCCGGCGGCGACCGTCGAGCGGCAGCCGGCGCAGCGGTCGCCCCCCTCCTCCCAGCAGCCGCGGTGGTGCCGCGCCAGGCACTCGTTGCACACCACGTTGTCGTCGTCGGGCGTGCAGTCGTCGCGGCAGTAAGGGCAGCGGCCGCGCGAGCCCCCCCGGATCCAGAGCCCGTCCTCGACCCGCTCGGACACGCCCACACGGTAACGAGGCCGGTGATGGCGCGCGACCGCCGCCCAACACCCGTCGCGGCCTTTGGGACGTCCGGCGCGGGCGGTCAGCGCCGCCGAGCGCTCGGAGCGCAAGAGCAGGGCGGCCGGGCGCACGGATCCCCGGCCGGATCGGGCCAGCCGGCCGGCCCCGGGCGGTGTGCGCCGCCGCCGTGTCGGCGCGGGGACGGCGTCCAGGGGCGCGCCCCGGCGAGACCCCCGCGAGTATGATCCGGCCTCCCTCGTCTCCCTGCCGGAGCCTCCCCATGCAGAAGACCCAGACCCAGTCCAAGGGCCCGGCCGTGCGCCACGACGTGACGCGCCTGGGCGATCAGGACCTGTTCCTCTTCAACGAGGGCAGCCACCTCCGGCTCTACGAGAAGCTCGGCTCGCACCTGATGGCGGTGGACGGCGCCAAGGGCTGCTACTTCGCCGTGTGGGCGCCCAACGCCCGCCGGGTGACGGTCACGGGTGACTTCAACGGCTGGGACCGGGGCAGCCACCCCCTGTCCGCGCGCGGGTCGTCGGGGATCTGGGAGGGCTGGGTCGCCGGGGTGAAGGCCGGGGCCCTCTACAAGTACCACATCGAGTCGCACCACAACGGCTACCAGGTGGAGAAGGCCGACCCGTTCGCGCGCCAGCACGAGGTCCCCCCGCGCACCGCCTCCGTCGTCACCGACGCCGAGCACGCCTGGACCGACCAGGAGTGGATGAGCACGCGTGCCGACAAGAACGCCCTCGACGCGCCGATGAGCGTCTACGAGGTGCACCTCGGCTCGTGGCGCCGCGTGCCGGAGGAGGGCAACCGCTCGCTGAGCTACCGGGAGATCGCCCCGCTCCTGGCCGAGTACGTGGCCGGCATGGGCTTCACCCACGTCGAGCTCCTGCCGATCATGGAGCACCCCTTCTACGGCTCGTGGGGCTACCAGACGACGGGCTACTTCGCCCCGACGAGCCGCTACGGGACGCCGGCCGACTTCGCCTTCCTCGTCGACACGCTCCACCAGCACGGCGTGGGCGTGATCCTCGACTGGGTCCCGTCGCACTTCCCCAGCGACGAGCACGGCCTGGCCTTCTTCGACGGCACGCACCTGTTCGAGCACAGCGACCCGCGGCAGGGCTACCACCCCGACTGGAGCAGCTCGATCTTCAACTACTCGCGCCACGAGGTGCGCAGCTTCCTCCTCTCGAGCGCGCTCTTCTGGCTCGACCGCTACCACGTCGACGGCCTGCGCGTCGACGCCGTGGCGTCGATGCTCTACCTCGACTACTCGCGCAAGGAAGGCGAGTGGATCCCCAACGAGTACGGCGGGCGCGAGAACCTCGACGCGATCTCCTTCCTGCGCCGCCTCAACGAGGAGGTCTACCGGCACCACCCCGACGTGCAGACGATCGCCGAGGAGTCGACGGCCTGGCCCATGGTCTCGCGGCCGACGAGCGTCGGCGGGCTGGGCTTCGGGCTCAAGTGGGACATGGGCTGGATGCACGACACGCTGAAGTACTTCAGCAAGGACCCGGTGCACCGGAAGTATCACCACGACCAGCTCACGTTCCGCTTCCTCTACGCGTTCAACGAGAACTTCATGATGCCGCTCAGCCACGACGAGGTCGTGCACGGCAAGGGCTCGCTCCTGGGCAAGATGCCGGGCGACCCGTGGCAGCAGTTCGCCAACCTGCGCCTGCTCTACGGGCTGATGTACGCCGAGCCGGGCAAGAAGCTCCTGTTCATGGGCGCCGAGCTGGGGCAGGGCTCGGAGTGGAAGCACGACGAGAGCCTCGAGTGGCACGTGCTGCAGTACCCCTTCCAGCAGGGCGTGCAGCGCTGCGTGCGCGACCTCAACGTGCTCTACGCCGCCGAGCCGGCCCTGCACGAGATCGACTTCGACGCCGGCGGGTTCGAGTGGGTCGACTGCTGCGACTTCGAGCAGTGCGTGATCAGCTTCCTGCGCCAGACGCGCGCGGGCGACGCGCAGCTCCTCGTCGTCTGCAACATGACGCCCATGCCGCGGCTGAACTACCGGGTGGGCGTGCCCCGCGGCGGCTTCTGGGCCGAGGCGCTGAACACCGACGCCAAGGAGTACGGCGGCAGCGGCCACGGCAACCTCGGCGGCGTCGAGGCCGCGCCGGTGCCCTGGCAGGGCCGCTCGCACTCGGTCGTGCTCACGCTGCCGCCGATGGCGGCGCTGTTCCTGCGCGCCTCGGTCTGATCGACTGGGCCTCGACTACGCGGCCCGGGGCTCACCCGGCAGTTCGACGCGGAACGTCGCCCCCTCGCCGGGGGCGCTCTCGAGGCGCACCTCGCCGCCGTGGGCGGTCACGAGCTCGTGGACGATCCACAGGCCCAGGCCGAACCCGCCGGCGCTGCGCTGCGGGTCGAGCTGGGAGAAGCGCTGGAAGAGCCGCGCCTGGGCCCCCGCGGGGATCCCGGGGCCGCGGTCGCGCACGACGAGCGCGGCCCCGCCGCCGTCGGCGGGCGTGACCGACACCTCCACCGGCGCGCCCGGGGCGTGGCGCACGGCGTTGGCGAGCAGGTTCGTGAGCACCTGCTCGAGGCGCAGGCGGTCCCAGGTGCCCGGGGCAGGGCCGTCGACGCGCAGCGACAGGGCGCAGCCCGCCCGGCGCAGGTCGTCGGTCATGCGCTCGCAGACGCTCCGCGCCGCGTCGCCGAGGTCGGTGGGGGCGGGCGTGAGCTCGAGGCGGCCGTTGGCGGCCCGCGAGACGTCGAGCAGCCGGTTCACGAGCGCGTCCAGCCGCAGGCTCTGCGCCCGCACCCGGTCCAGCCGGGCCAGGAGGTCGTCGGTGGCGACCGCCCCCCGCCGGGCCGCCCGGGCGATCCCGTCGACGAACAGGAGCAGGCTGGTGACCGGCGTGCGCAGCTCGTGGCTGGCGACGGTGAGGAAGTCGTCGTGCGCGCGGAGCGCGCGCTCGAGCTCGGCCGTGCGCGCCTGCACGCGCGCCTCCAGCTCGTCGGCGAGCCGCCGCAGGTCCGCCTTGGCCTGCTTGAGCGTGGCGTTCTCGATCACCTCCCAGCCGGCGCCGCGGCGCACGAGGGCGAACTGGTGGTTGCGCACGGTGTCGAGGAGCGCCTCCGGCCCGCAGCGGTCGAGGTGGTAGCTGCAGAGGGCCAGGATGCGCCGCGGCGCGAAGGCCTCGTTGACGTGGGCCTCGTACTCGGCGAACGACGCGTACTGCCCCGGGGCGAGGAACGCCGTGTTCCCGGTGAGCCGCAGGCCGCGCAGCCCGCGCCGCAGGGCCTGCTCCTCGAGCGCCAGCCACGAGCCGAGGACCTCGTCGCCGCTGCGCCCCGCGTGCAGGGCGTAGAACTCCTCGTGCGTGTAGAGGACGAGCTGCCCGCTGGCGAGGCGCGCGTCGAGGTCCGGCACCTCGGCGGCCAGCGCCGCGCGCGCGGCCTCGGCGCCGAGCGGCGCGGCCGTGACCCACACGCACAGGTCGCCCTCGCGCAGGCCGGTGGCGAAGTAGGGGACGAGCGTGTCGGCCAGGTCCTCCGGGTCGCGGAAGAAGTGGCAGAAGTGGCTCCCCCAGGCGACCTCGCCGATCGCGTGGATGCCGGTCGCGCACGTGCTGCTCATGGTGAACGAGCGTACCTCCGCCCTTCTGCGGCGGAAGACGCGCGACGTGCGGCTGTCCTGGCCAGGCTGGCCGGCCGGAGGCCGCCAACGCGGCGCCCGGCCGGCCCGCCGGCTGACGACCTACGGCCGCTCGACCACGATCGTCGCCCCGTCACCGCGCCCGTGCGTGTCGGGCGCGTAGACGGCCTCGGCGAAGGTCGGCAGGGCCGTGAAGCGCCCGGCCACCTCGGCCCGCAGGTCGTAGGTGTACTCGAACGTGGGCGCCCCGGTCTCCGGGTGGCGCAGGGGCAGGTGCGTGGCGAAGAACACGACGCGGTCGTCGTGGACCTCGCGCGCGCTCGACCACCAGCTCCAGCGCGACGCGGCGTCGTCGGTCACGACCTCGAAGCCGACCGGGAACCGGTCCTCGAGGTTGACGTGCTCGACGGCGCCCGGGCGGCTGACGGTCAGCGACAGGCGCACGCGCACGCGCTCGCCCTGCCGCACCCGTCCGCCAACCAGCGGCCGCTCGGTCTCGACGACCTGGCGCGTGGCCGGGTCGACCGACGTCTCGACGACCGAGTACGAGCGCCGCACGCGCAGGCCCTGGTCCTCGGCCAGGAGCGGGTCCTGCCGCACGACCTGCCGCAGCACGGCCGCGTGGTAGAGCGCGCCGCGCCCCTGCCGCTCGACGACGACCGTGTTCACCCCGGCGCGGAGCGCCGACCCGGGCACGGTGATCGCGCGGGCGGGCTTCGCCACGTCGGCCGGCGCGAAGCGGCCCGAGAACACCTGCTGGCCGTTGACCTGCACGGTCACCGCCATGTCGGGGTCGAGCTCGCCCGTGGCGCGGACGTGCTCGGCCAGCGTCATGACCACCGCCGCCGTGTCCTTGGTCGTCGTGTACTGCCCGCTCGCCTGCCGGCGGTCGAGCAGCCAGGAGATCGCCGCCGGGACCTTGTCGCTCTGCGGCGCCGCCGCCAGGTAGGCGCGGGCCACGTAGGCGGTCGTCTCGACCGGGTTGTTCATCCACTGGCCGTACTGCACGGTGTCACCGACCCAGTGGCAGCGCCCGGCCGACTGCACCGCGCTGCGGTCGAGGTCGGCGAGGACGTCGCGCGCCAGCGCCTGCTCGCCCGCCGCGGCGAGCGAGAGGACGAGCACGCCGCGGGCGTAGTCGTTGAGCCGGGCCCGCTGTCGGGCGAGGTCGCGCAGGTCGGCCGTCCGCAGGCGGCCGGCCGTGGCCAGGGCGTAGGTCTGGTAGGCCCGCCCGTCGAGGCCGTCGAGCCGCCGGTCGAGGCGGTGCTCGAGGAACGCCGCCGCCTGCTCGAGCATCGGCGCCGGGACGTCGAAGCCCCCGCGCCGCGCGAGCGCCAGGCCGTAGAGCACGTAGGCGCTCACGAACGGGTGGCTCTCGTTGCTGGCGAACCAGCCGAACCCGCCGTCCGCGTTCTGCATGCCCTGGAGCTGCTCGACGCCGACCTTGACCATCTTCGGCAGCTCCGCGGCGAGCGCCGGGTCCTCGCGGCCGATCGTGCGCAGCACCTCGGCGACGACGACGTCGGGGAGGAACTTCGACATGATCTGCTCGACGCAGCCGTAGGGGTAGCCGACCAGGTAGTCGAGCGACTCGAGCATGGTGCCGGCGAGCGACGGCGCCAGGCTGAGCTCCAGCGCCGTCCCGGCGTCGATCGCCCGCGCGTCCTTCGTCAGGCGCAGCGTGGCGCGCCCGTCGCGCAGGAGCGAGCCGGCCTGCGCCTCGCGGCGCGGCGCGCCGCGCGCGGCCACCGGCAGCGTCAGGCGCAGGGCGTCCTGGTCGAACGGCGCGTCCGCGCGCGCCTCGAGCACCGCCGCGGCGGCCGACTCGACGCGCACGGGCCAGGTGACCCGGGCGTGGCCGCCGCGCGGCACGGTCACCGTGCGCGAGGCCGCGCCCAGGACCGTGACGCCCTGGGCCGCCAGCCGCACCGTCACCCGCGCCGGGTCGGCGCCGGCGGCGCCGTCCTTGGCGAGGTTGTGGACGACCGCGGCGAGCGTCATCTCGTCGCCCTCGACCAGCGTGCGCGGCGCCGCCAGGCGCACGATCAGGTCCTTGCGCACGAGCGTGGTCGTCTTCGTCTCGCCGACCTGCGCCCCCCGGGTCACGGCCCGCGCCGTGAGCCGCCAGGTGGTCAGGTTGTCGGCGAAGGTCTCGGTGAGGGTGGCCTCGCCGCGCAGGTCGGTGACCACGCTGCCGACGAAGCGCAGCGTGTCGACGAAGTGCTCGCGCGGCTGACCGCCGTCCGTCTTGCCGGCGTCGGCCGACATCTCGGCCACGCCCGACTTGAGGACCATGGGCCCCCAGAAGCCGCCGCCCATGGCGCCGACCGTCGTCACCTGGTTGCCGCCGCGCGGGTAGAAGGTCTCGCGCAGGGCGGGCGCCTGGTCCTCGCGCAGGCCGTAGAGGGCCTCGTCGACGATCCCGAGGGCCACGTCGGCCTCGACCGGGCGGCCCAGGCGGTCGGTGGTCTTGACCAGGAACGTGCCCCGGTCGCCCGGGCGGTACTCCGGCCGGTCGGCCGTGATCGTCACCTCGACCAGCGCGTCGAGCGGCGGGACGATCAGCTCCTTGTCGGCCTGCTGCACGCCGTCGCGCGTGGGCACGAGCACCGACGCGAAGACGTTGGGCGCCATGTCCGCCGTGACGCGCACGGCGACGAGGCCCAGGCCGTGGACGATCGGGAAGGAGTAGGCGCTGTGCATGCCGCGCGACTCCAGCGTGACGAGCCCGCGGCCCTGGCGCACCGGCGCGCGCACGAGGAGGAGCGCCGTCTCGCCGGGCGCGTAGGCCTCCTTGTCGGCGGTCACCGAGACCGCCTGCCACGACCAGTCGACGCCGCCGCGGTCGTCGTGCACCCAGAGCGTGCGCTCCGACGTGACGCGGTTCGCGCCGCCGTCGAGCGCCGTGGCCGTGATCACGAACTGCGCGCGGGTGCGCACGAGCAGGCGCAGGCCGGCCGTGCCGTCGGTCCCGGTCACGAGGGTGCGCGAGACGCGCAGCTCGCGGTTGCCCTGCGGGTCGACCGCCTCGATGCGCAGCGCCACGGGCACGCCGGAGACCGGCGCGCCGTCCGCGCGCGCCGTGCTGACCCGCACCTGCGCCACGTCGTCGGGGCGGTAGACGCTCCGGTCGGAGAGGACCTGCAGGTCGAAGGCCGCGCGGTTCACGGCGAGCGACCCGGCGCCGGCGACCATGCGGTCGCTGGCGTCGGTGACCTCGGCCGAGACCTCGTAGTCGGCGTCCTCGCCGTCGCGCGTGGTCGCGAAGCGCACGCGCGCCGTGCCGTCGGGGCCCAGCGTCACCTCGCCCTGGGCCACGACCTCGGCGGTCGGCTCGGGCCGCCAGATGCACCGCATGACCATGGGCTCGAGCCACGGGTTCCACCAGCGCCAGCGCGGCCGCTTGCTCACCGTCCAGCGCGCCTTCGCGCCGGCGACCGGCGCGCCGAAGTAGTACTCGGCGGCGATCGTCGCGCTCCCCTGCTGGCCCTGCACGAGCGCGGCCGCGCCCGGCGTCACGGTGACCTTGAACTCGGGCTTGCGGTAGGCCTCGACGCCGAACGCCGACCAGGCCACCGACCCGGTGTGCGGCCCGGCCGGGCCGGCCTCGAGCTCCAGCCCCCACTCGCCGAGCGACGCGCCCGCGGGGAGGGTGTAGCTGCCCGAGGCCGTGCCGAAGGCGCTCGTGCGCTGCGCGCCGAGCGTCAGGCGCTGGCCGCGCGCGTCGCGCAGGAACAGGCGCACCTCCTCGTCCTGCGGCGTGCGGTAGCTGGCGCTGGCGCCGCCGAGCTGCTCGCGCAGCACCGCGCGCCAGTGGACCACCTGGCCCGGGCGGTAGAGCGGGCGGTCGGTCGACAGGTGCGCCACCCAGCGCGGCTGCGCCGACCAGCTCCGGTCCCAGGTCTGCTGGATCGCCACGCTCGTGCCCGAGCGGGCGACGAAGGTCAGGGCACCCGTGGGCGAGGTCGAGGCGCGCGCGAGGCCGAGCGCGTCGGTCGTCGAGGCCCCGAGCAGCCGCGGCGCCGCGTCGCCGCGCGTCTCGAGCACGGCCACGCGCACGCCCTGCGCGGGCCGCTCGTCGTCGTGCACGAGCGCCAGCGAGCGCGCGTCGTCGCGCTTCACCGCCAGCCCCAGGCGCGTGACCACGACCGCCTGCGCCTGCTCGCTCGGCTGCCCGGCCGTGGCCCGCGCCACGTGCACGTAGACGCCCGGCAGGTTCGGCAGCGCCAGCGCGCCCTGCTCGCCCTGGAAGGTCACCGTCCGGCGCGGCCGCAGGCGCGCGCGGTCGACGACGATCCCGCCCTCGCGGATGGACGCCTCGACGTCCTCCGCGGCGATGCGGTACTCGTCGACGACGAAGCGGGTGGCGCCCCACAGGTAGAACGACGCCTGCTCGCCCGCGTTCGGCGCGACCGTCCGCCCCAGCCACGCCTTGACCACCGTGTCCTGCGCGGCCGCCGGGGCGGCGAGCGCCGCCAGCAGCATCACGGCTGCCATCGACTTCCTGCTCGACCTCATCACTTCGATCTCCCACCGGCGATCGGATCGGGCCGAGAACGCACCGCGTCACGCCCAAGACGAGCGTTTCCGAATCCTGACAACCGGAACCTGTCAGGTGTGCGCGTGTCGCTCGCGGGCGACAGTCCCAACCCTTTGACTACGCGTCCCTTGCCACCGCGTGCCGTCCGACGCCTCTGTCGTCGATTCCCCTGTGCATGCGGCGGGCCACGTCGTGGCGTTCGGGATCGGCCGGGGGGCGAAGTGGGGAAGCCGGGGAGGCCTGCGCGCCGAGTCCTTGACCAATCTGGCTTCAAGGGTCTTCTGGGCCGAGCCTTACGGCGTCTGCAGCCGGTCGCGCGACCAGGCCGCCGGCCGGAGCCCGGCGCTCAAGACGCATGAAGCCAATAGATTACGCATTTCCAGCCATCCCGGCCCGAGCCGGCGAGGCACGCCGCGCCAACGGCTTGTTGCCCCCTTCCCCGGGGGCTATAAGGGGGGTGCGTGGGGATTGGTGGGGATCCGGGTGGATCCGCGGCCCCCGGGGGGATCCGGTGCAGCAGGCGGGCGACGAGATCGTGGCGCCCGGCGGTCGTGGGCCGCTGAACCTGCTCGGCAGCCATCGCCATGCCCTGGACGAGAAGCGGCGGGTGGCCATCCCGAAGGCCTTCCGCGAGCAGATCCTGGCGGCCGGCGAGGGCGACACCTACGTCCTGTGCCGGCAGCTCGGCGGCGACAACTGCCTGGCGCTCTACCCCGCGGCCCGCTTCGAGGCGCGGCTCGCGCAGGTCGAGAGCATGCGCGAGGGGTCGGCGCTGGGCGTCGGGGCCAAGGCGGTGCGCGCCTACCTGCGGCAGCTCCGCATGACGGCCGCGACGCTCATCCCCGACAAGCAGGGCCGCGTCACGCTCACCGACGAGCAGTGCCGGCTGGTCGACATCACCAAGGACGTCGTGTTCGTCGGCGCGGGCGACTGCGCGGAGCTGTGGGCTCCCGAGCGGCTCGAGGCCGGCGACGAGGGCGTGGACTTCACGGACCTGGCGCGGCAGATCTTCGGCTGACGTGCAGGTCGGCCTCGCCGCGGGCGGGGCAGAGGAGCAAGGCGCGTGGAGAAGCGGAACTGGCGCGGTGAGGCGATCGACCGGGCGCGGGTCGAGGGCGAGCAGCTCGAGCAGCTCATGCGGAGCATCCTCAAGCTCTTCGCCGACGGCTGCCTCGTGTACCGGCGGCGCGAGCGGCACGGGCCGTCGGTCGAGACGAAGTCGGAGCGGCTGCGGCGGCTCCGGCAGCGGCAGATCGCGGTCATCGAGCCCGGGGCGGCCCTCAACGCGGACGTGGCCTAGTGAGCGCGCTCGCGGCGGTCCGCGCGCTGCTCGAGCGGCTGCAGGCGGGCGAGGCGCTGAGCGAGGCGGAGCTCGACGCGCTGGCGCTCGAGGCGCGCGCCCTGCGCCGGCGCCTCGAGCGCCTGCGCGCCGTCGCCCCCGAGGTCGAGGTCGAGCTCGACCCCACGCTCGCGCGGCTGGCCGAGCGCGCCGTCGCGCTGCCGGTGTGAGCTGACGGCCGTCGCGCCGTCAGGGACCGGCTCCGGTCACGTCCAGACGGTGCGGAAATGCTTGCGCGGCCCGCCCTCGTCGTCGCCGCCCTCGTCGTCGCCGCCCTCGTCGTCGTCGCCGTCCTCGCGCTCCTCGTCGTCGCCCAGGAGCAGGTCGGGGTGCGCGGTGTAGTCGGGGTCGTCGTCGTCGTCCTCGCCGATCACGGGCGGCGGCTCGTCCTCGAGGTCCTGAGACGGCGGCGCGCCGCCGACGAGCCCGCGTCGGAAGTCGAACTCGCGCTCGGCGCGCACGGTGTCGTGCTCGAGGACGATGCGGTCGAGGAACTGCACCAGCGGCGAGTCGAGGAAGTAGGTGTCGGGGATCGCGTCCCAGTCCTCGTAGCGCTCGACGACCCGCGTGGCCGCGCCGACGAGCACGTCGTACTCCGTCGGGTCGACGTAGAAGATCGCGCCCTTGACCTCGTCGCCGTCGTCGAGGAGCACCGAGGTCTCCTCGATGGCGTCCGCGCGCTCCTCGCTGGGGAACACGCAGAACTGCGGCAGCTCGCCCATCGTGCGCATGGCCTCGTTCAGCGCCGGCACGAAGTGGACCTCGACGTTGCGGTTGACGACGACGCGGACCTCGCCGCCCCAGCGCTCGTCCCCCGCGTCGTCCTCGCGGTGGTCCTCGACGCCGAAGAGGAAGGCGCGCTGCACCGTCGCCAGATGCCGGAACAGGCCCTGCGGGTTGTCCTGCCGCAGGGCGCGCATCTCGTCCAGGGTGAGGGTGTCGCCGTCGACGTCCATGGCCGGCTCCGGGGCTCCACGGCCAGTATAGCCGCCCCCGGCCGCCCATCCCCGGCCGCATCACCGCGCACCTCACTCGCGTCGAGAGCGGAGGGCGCGCTGGACGCTCATGGGTCACGGCCAGCCTTCGACTGACGCAAGGAGCGAGCCGAGGCCGCGGAGGCCGAGGCCCGGCGGCGCGCGCGGGCGAGGTCGTCGGCATGCTTCGAGCCGGCACGCGCGCCGCCCCGCTCAGCGACCTACTTCGAGCCCGCGCGCGCGCCGCCGGGGCCAGCATCGTCGCCCGCAGCCGTCGAGCACACCTCACTGAAGAGATCGGCGCTACCACGTTCCACCGGTGACCAGCCTTCGACCGGAGCAACGAGCGAGGCGAGGCCGCGGAGGCCGAGGCGAGGCGGCGCGCGCGCGGGCGACGTCGTATCGGCATACTTCGAGCCCGCGCGCGCGCCGCCCCGCCCGGCATCCGCGGCCGCAGCCGTCGAGCACACCTCAAGGGGTGCGGCCGCCGTCGTCGCGCCCGGGCACCAGCGCGCGGAAGAGCTTCTCGACCGCGCTGGCGAGCGGGAAGGGGACCGGGATCGGGTCCCACAGCTTGCCCTGGATGTTGAAGCCGGTGAGCGGCGCGTTCTCGAGCACGCGCTGCAGGACGTCGATGTCGGTGTCGAGCGGGCGCAGCGTCAGGTTGCGCAGGTCGCCCGAGGGGAGGAGGACCTCGGCGTCGGCGCCGTAGAGGGTGAAGCCGCTCGGCGCGCGCAGGGCGACCGAGCGCAGGCTCAGGCGGTCCGGGCGCAGGCCGAAGTCGACCTTCATGGTCTCGAACGCCAGCGGCCGCGTGTTCTCCTGGCGGAACGCGTCGACGATCACGCGCATCCAGTCGAAGCCCGGCACGAGCAGGAGGTTCGTGCCGCGGACCTGCACCCAGCCCGCGCCGTCGAGCGGGAGGTCGCGGCCGCCCAGCCCCTTGCCGCCGCCCTGGAAGGCGAGCTCGGCGTCGAGGACGCCCGTGTAGGGGCGCGGCGCCTGGTTCGTGCGCTCCTCGCGCAGCTCGCCCAGCTCCTCCATGGCGCGCTGGAGCCGCGCCTGCTCGACGCCCAGCCAGCCGCGGTACTCGCCGGACTGCAGGGTGTACTCGGCGATGAACTTGAGCCGCCCGCCGTAGAGGTCGGCCACGGCGGGGGCGCCGCGCAGGCCGATCGACAGGACGCCGTCCTGCAGGCGGAAGCGCCCGCGCAGGTCGCGGGCGGTCTGCTTCCAGCAGTCGAGCTGCGCCAGCTCGAGCTCGCCCTCGCAGGCGCCCCGCTCGAGCTCGGCCACGGACCCCGACGCGCGCACGACGCCCCGGATCCCCGTGAAGCGCAGGCCGGCCGACACGGCGAAGTCCGGCCGCGCGGGCGCGCCGACCTCGTTGCGCGGGCCGGCGCGCACCTCGGCCACCCAGCGCATGGGCTGGCGCTCGGCCAGCGGCAGGTAGATGAACGCGTGCGCGTCGAGCGGCCCCTCGGGCGCCAGCGTCGAGAGGAGCGAGCGCACGGGCCCCGGGTCGGGCAGCTCGCGCTCGAGCTCCGCGCGCTCGCGCGGGTCGGCGGGCCGGGCGAAGTCGCGCAGGGACACCTCGAACACGCGGCCCCGGCTCCCCGCGCCCGGGAAGGTCCGCTCGGCCTCGGCGTCGCGCCGCACGACGAGGGTGCCGCCGCCCAGGCGCGCCGTCAGGTCGAGGCGCACCGGGTCGCCGTCGTCGACGACGACCTCGCCCTCGACGTCGCGCAGGCGCAGCGGCAGGAAGCTCGGCACGACGGTCAGCCCGCGCGGGCGCGCGCGCAGGCCCAGGCGCGCCGGGCCGAGGGCCGGGCGGCGCACGTGCGCCTGGAGGTCGACCGGGCCCTCCGGCCGGAAGCGCTCGAACACGGGGGCGGCGGCCGGCCCCGCCATGCGCCGCGTGTGGGCGTCGAGGACGAGGCCGCCCACGTGCACGGTCAGGTCGACGGCGGCGCCGGCGCGGTCGAGCGCCGACGGCAGCGCGCCCGTGAGGCCGCCCAGGAGGGCGCCGGCCGCCGACGGCGCCGCCGCGGCGCTGCGGATCAGGCCGGTGGCCTCGACGCGGGCCCCGGCCAGCTCCCCCTCGAGCGCGGTGAGCTCGACCCGGCGCGGCACCTCGAGGTGCAGGGCGCCGCGCAGCCGGCGCAGCGGCTCCTCCGCCAGGCCGGCCAGGGCCGGGTCGACCTCGTGCAGGAAGACCTGCACGTCGCGCAGGTGCACGGGCCCGCTCACGCGCGGCGGCGCGTCGCCCGGCGGCACGACGAGGCGCAGGGCGGCGCTCGCCCGGCCCTGCGGCCGCATGCCCTCGAGCAGGTCGCGCGCGGCGCCGGCCGGCAGGGCGCCCGTGAGCGCCTCGTCGACCGGCATGTCGACCGCCTCGAGCTCCAGGTCGACCATGGGCCGCTCGCCCTGGCCAGCGGGCTGCAGGATCGTCCCGCGGGCCGTCAGCCGGCCCCCGTCGCGGACCGCGCCGCCGACCGCCTCGTGCAGCCGGATGCGGCGGCCGTCGCGCGACAGGTCGAAGGCCGTGAGCCGCAGCGGGTAGGGGAACTCGGTCAGGTCGACCGTGAGGTCGGTCCCCTCGCCTCGCACGCGCAGCCGCTCGGGCCCCTCGACGCGGGCCTCGATCCCGCGCACCGTCCCGCCCGGGCGCAGGCGCTGCCACACCTCGGCCAGCGCCGGGGGCAGGGCCGCGCGCAGGCGCTCGTCGAGGACCGCCTGCTCGGCGCGCACGTCGAGCGCGCCCTCGAAGCCGCCCCCTTCGGGGCGGATCAGGAGCGTGCCCCGCGCCCCGGCCCCCAGGACCCCCGGGCCCCAGCCGGTGAGGTCGAGGCCGACCTCGATGCGCTCGGGGTCGGGCGCGTCCTCGGGCCGCGCCCCGGCGGGGAAGCGCGGGCGGATGCGCACCCGCCCGCTCGCCGTCAGCGGGTAGGGCACGTCGACGTGCGCGACGCTCACGTCGCGGAGCTCGACGTCGATCGTCGGCTGCGCCAGCGCGCCGGCGTGCGGCTTCTCCACGACGACGTGGACGTCCGCCTGGCCGCCCTCGGGGCGGAAGTCGGCCACGATCGCGCGCGCCCGCGCCGGCATGCACGCGAGCACCTGCGGGCCGAGCGGGATCGCCGCCCCGCGCACCTCGATGTGCATGAGCTCGCCCTTGACCACGTGCGCGTCGACGCGCGCCGTCCCGCCGTGCTGGAAGGTGCCGCCGGCGTGGACCTCGACGTTGGCGTCCTCGCGGATCTCGAAGCGGCCGTGGAGCTCCTGCAGGCGCATGGGGAAGTCGGCGTAGGCGGCCGATACGGCGCCGCCCAGCTCGTCGACGGCCACCGAGAGCTGCGGGTCCTCCTGCCCGGGCCCCTTGAAGATGACCACGCGCGCGCGCTTGACCGCGCCCTGCGGGTCGAAGTCGTCGTAGACCTCGCGGATCCGCGGCGGCAGCGCCCGGCGCAGGTCGGGCGAGAGGGCCAGGTCCTGCACGTCGACCGCGATGAACAGCGAGACCTTCTCGTCGCCGTAGCCGGGGAACACGCTGCCGCGCGAGACGAGGTGACCCTCGGACGCGCGCGAGGAGAGGCCGTCCCAGGAGACGCTGATGAAGTCGGGCGCCCCCCGGGCCCAGGGGACGAAGACGTTGACCTCGAAGCGGCCGGAGATCTCGGTGACGTCCAGCGGGAAGCCGCGCGGCCGGATCGCCGCCTGGCGCGGGAGCACCGTCGTGGCCACGCGCGCCCCGCGCTCCCCGGCGTCGAGCCGCAGCTTGGCGTCGAACGTCCCGCTCGGGTCCAGCTCGTCCCACACCTCCTGCTGGAACAGCGGCGGGATGACCGACCGCAGCCCGGCCGAGAGCTCGCCCCCGAGCAGGTCGGCCTCGGCCAGGACGCGCCCCTCGGCCTCGCGCTGCACCTTGAAGGTGATCGCCTGCACGAGCGGCCGGAAGCGCTGGCCCGGGTCCAGCCCGCGGACCTGCAGGGCGCCGCCCTCCTGGCCGATCGGCACGACCAGCCCGAACTGGGCCCCGCCGCGGCCGGTGACCTCGAGCGCGCGGCTCACCCGCAGCTCGGCGTGCGCGTTCGTGAGCAGGAGGTCGCTCCCCTGCCCCTCGAAGTCGTTCATGACCCGGAGCTGCCCGCCCCGGACGCGCACCTGCATGTCGCTGTAGAGCGTCGGCGCCGTGCCGCCGACCTCGCCGCCGGTCTCGAAGTTGACCCGCCCCTCGCGGTCGATGCGCAGCACGCCCTCGGGCTCGTCGACCTCGAGGCGCACGAGCGCCGGCGGGACCAGGCTGAAGTAGGCCTCGAGCGTGCCGACGCGGAACAGCGTCCGCCCCGCCTGCCCCTTCTCGTGGAAGACGACGTCGTGGAGGACGGCCTTGCGCTCGGCGAGGAAGAACTCGGGGGCCCGTCCCATGCGCGGGGCGTAGTCGGGGAAGATCCCCTCGAGCGCGTTGCGGGCGATCTCCTCCAGCTCTGCGGGGTTGCGCAGGATGAGGCGGTAGTCGAGCAGCGCGTTCGCCGAGAGGGCGAAGCCGACGATCACGAGCCCGCTGAGGAACCGCTGCCTGCGCGCGTCCATCGAGGCGTTCGGGACCTCCGTCCAGGGGGGCGGGCGCCCGGCGTCACGGCCGGCGCGAGGGCGCGTCCGGGCGTCCCCGCCGCGCCGCTCGGGCGCGCTGCGCTCGCGATCCGAGCATGGCGCGGCCCGCTGCGCAGCGAGCGCAGCGGGCCTCCATGCCTACCCGAGCGTGCTCACTCGTCGCCGTCGCCGAGCGGGTCGTCCGGCAGCGGGTCGCCCGGCAGCGGGTCGTCGGGCAGCGGGTCGTCCGGGAACGACTCGTCGGGCATGGGGTCGCCCGGCAGGTCCTCCGGGAGCGGCTCGCTCGGCATGGGCGGCAGCGGCTCGGGCTCGTCGTCCGGCAGCGGCTCGGCCGGCAGCGGGTCGGCCGGCAGCGGCTCGGGCGGCAGCGGCTCGGGCGGCAGCGGCTCCGGCTCGGGCGGCAGCGGCTCCGGCGCCGGCGGCAGCGGCTTGGCCGGCGCCGGCTCGGGCGGCAGCGGCTCCTCGACCATGGGCGGCGGCGGCGGCGGCGGCTCGCTCGGCGGGTAGTCGTCCGGCGGGGCGAAGTCGGGCGGGGGCGGCGGGGTCGCCTGCGGCGCGGGCTCCGCCGGCGCGGGCGTCGGCGTCCGCGTCGTCGTCGAGATGAGCGAGCTCTGCTGGGCCGGCGCCGGCCGCGTGTACTGCGGGCGGACGTGCGGGTAGCCGAGCGTCGTGCCGGCGCGGAACCGCGCGTCGAGCGCCTGGGCGTGGGCGAGGTCGAGCGCCTGGCGGATCGCCGCCGGCGTGCGGCCCTTGCTCACGAGCGCGACGATCTCGTCGCGGGACGGGCCGAAGCGCCCGGCGCGGCGCAGGTAGGCGCGGGCGGCCTTCGGGCTCATGCCCTGGTCGACCATGAAGTCGTAGATCGGGCGCCAGGAGAGCGAGTCCTGCATGCGCGGGAACTCCTCGAGCTCGCGCTCGAGGTGCCGCCACTGATGCTGCCGCTTGTTGGGCTCCGACGCGCAGCCGCCGAGCGTGAGCGCCAGCAGGAGCGCGGCGCACACAGAGAGCCTCTTCACGATGCCTCCCCCTCTTCGCGCCGGGCGAGCGCGTTCGCGCGCGCGGTCCCCGCCCGTGCTCCGGGCATGGTAGCAGGTCCCCCAGGCGCAAGCGACCGTGGCCCGGTGACATCCCGCCCGGCCGACGCGCTCGCCCTTGCGGCGGCCCCCCGGGCCGGGCCAGGCTCGGGGGGGAGGCCGCCCATGCGCGCACCGCTCTCGCTCGTCCTCATCATCACCTGCGGGGTCGCCCGGGCCGGCGAGGACGACCTGCGGTCGTTCCTCGACCGGGTCCGCGCCGAGCAGGGGATCGAGGCGCGCATGGCCGTCGGCCACGTGCGCGGGCTCCTGGCCCCGGCGCCGCCCCCCCCCGACTGGACGCCGCGGCGCCACGGCAAGGGGCGCCTCGAGCGCGGCCCGGGCGGCGTGCCGCTCCTGTTCCTCGAGGGGACCCCCGAGGAGATGGGCGAGCAGCACGGGGCGCTGCTGAAGGACGAGGTCCGCGCGCTCCTCGACTGGTACGTGCCCAGCTTCGTCGGCCGGCGCGAGCTGGCCCGCGCGCGGCGCCAGGCCCGGGCCATGTTCGAGCCGCACCTCCACCCCGACCACCGGCGCGAGCTCGAGGCGATGGCGCGCGCGGCCGGGGTCGGCCTCGACGACGCGCTGTTCGGCCAGTGCTTCACCGACCTGTACCGCCTCTTCGGCTGCTCGACGCTCAGCGCGCCCTCGGCCGAGGGCGCCCTCCTGGCGCGCAACCTCGACTTCCCGTCCATGGGCCGGCTCGGGCGCTACTCGCTCGTCGTCGTCGCCCGGCCCGCGGGCAAGCGGCCGTTCGTGTCGGTGGGCTGGCCCGGCCTCGTCGGCGTCCTCTCGGGGCAGAGCGACGCCCTGGCCCTGGCCGTCATGGTCGTGCACAACGCCGACGGCGCGCGGGCGGGCGAGCCCTTCCAGCTCGCCTTCCGGCGCGTCCTCGAGACGGCGGGCGACGCGGCCGACGCGGAGCGGCTCCTGCGGGCGACGCCGCTCACGGTCACGAACAACCTGATGCTCGTCGACCGCGCCGGCGACGCGCGGGTCCTCGAGCTGCACCCCGACGGGCTCGTCGCCCGCCAGCCCGACGGCGCCGGGCGCCTGGCGGCCACGAACCACTTCCTCTCGCGCGAGCGCCGCGAGGCGCGGCTCTCGGTCGAGTACCTGTCCTCGCGGCGGCGCTACCGCGCCGTATGCGACGTGGCCCGGGCGCCGGGGCCGCTCGCCCTCGAGCAGGCCCGCGCCGCGCTCGACGCGGCCTCGGTGCCGATCACGCTGCAGAGCATGGTCTTCCTGCCCGCGGCCGGCGCCCTCGAGGTGAGCCTCCCGGCCCGCGGCTCGGCGACGAAGGGGCGCTGGGTGCGCCTGGAGGGCCTCCTGGAATGATCGACGGCTGCGGCCGCGGATGCCGGGCGACGGGGGCGCGCGCGGGTCGTCGGTGTGGCCCGCCTCCGCGAGCTCCGTCCCACGGCTGCGGGGCTGCAGCCCAGGCGGCCCCTACCGCTCGCGGCCGTCCGCAGCCGCGGGCCTCCCGCTCGCTCCGGCGGCCCACCGGGATCAGGGCGTCTGATACGACCCGCGCGCGCTCCCCCCTCGCCTCGGCCTCCGCGCCCTCGCCTCGCTTGTGGCTCCATTCCACTCGTGGGTTCGAGCGTGTCGATCACACGTTCGCGCGTTTGAAGACAGGCCCTCTCATCGCCCCTCGAGGGTGACCTCCAGCGCCACGCGCCGCCCCTCGCGCTCGACCACGACCTGGACCGTCTGCCCCGGCCGGCACAGGCGCAGGGCGTTGGTGTAGTCCTGGATCGTGCGCACCTGGTGCCCGGCGAACTCGACCACGACGTCGCCCTTCTGCACGCCGGCCTTCGCCGCCGGCGTCCCCTCGCGCGCGCCGTCGAGGAGCACGCCGCGCAGGCCGTCCTGCGCGTAGTTCGGGATGCTCCCGAAGTAGGCGCCGCGCTCGCCCGTGACGACGCGGCGCGGCTCGTCGGGCCGGGCCACGCGCACGAAGGTCGGCCGCCCGGGCAGCCCGTCGACGCCGCGCAGGAGCGAGAGCGCCACGCGGGCGGCGGTCTCCGTGCCCCTGGCGTCGATCTTGTCCGCGTCGTCCGAGGGCTTGTGGTAGTCCTCGTGCGTGCCCGTCCAGAGGAAGAACACGGGGATCCCCGCCGCGTAGAAGGTCGCGTGGTCGCTCGGGCCCATGCCGTCCTGCTGCGTGCGCAGCGTGGCGCCCGTCTGGTCGGCGGCGCGCTGGATCAGCGCGGGCCACTCGGTCGCCGTGCCCGCGCCGCCGACGAGGAGCGGCTGGTCGCCCAGGCGGCCGATCATGTCCATGTTGAGCATGGCCACGACCCGCTCGCGCGCGACCGGCGGCCGGGCCAGGAAGGCCTGCGAGCCGAGGAGCCCGCCCTCCTCGGCGCCGAAGGCCACGAGGAGGACCGTGCGCCGCGGCGGGTGCGCCTTCAGCGCCTCGGCCAGGGCCAGGAGGGCCGCCGTGCCCGAGGCGTTGTCGTCGGCGCCGTTGTGGACCTCGTCGGAGCCGGTCGCCAGCGACCCGTGGCCGCCGCGGCCCAGGTGGTCGTAGTGGGCGCCGACGACGATCACCTCCTCGGGGCGCTCGCGGCCGGTGAAGCGGCCGACGACGTTCTGCGAGCGGCCGCGGACGCGGTCGATCGTCACGGCCAGCCGGGCGCGCTGCCCGAGCGGGCGCGAGGCCGGCGCGAGCGTCCGGTCGATCCCGGCCGCGACCGCGGCGACGTCGACGCCGAGGTCGCGCGCGCGCGCGCGCGTGACCTGGCCGACGAGGATCCCCGGGTCGCCCATGTCGAGGCGCAGCCACTCGGCGTCGCTCGGGCCGGCGCCCGAGCCGCGCACGAAGAGCACCGCCGCCGCGCCCTTGTCGCGCAGGTTGGCGACCTTGTACTGCAGGTCCTCGAACACGACCGGGTGCTTCGCGCCGAAGGCCCCGCCCTGGTCCCGGCGCGGGCCGCCGGTGAGCACGAGGGCCACCTTGCCCTTCACGTCGAGGCCGCCGAGGTCGTCGTAGGCGTGGTCGTGCGAGGTGATCCCGTAGCCGGCGAGGATCACCTCGGCCTCGACCGCGCCGCTCGCCGAGTAGAGGTGCGGCCGCCAGTCGCGGCCGAGCGCCCAGGGCTGGCCGTCGACCGCCAGGCCCGAGGCCGCCTCCTGCACCTGGCCGCCCGCGGGGAAGGTGAACTCCTCGAGCCACGCGCCGTCGGTCCCGCCGGGCCGCGCGCCGGCCTGCGACAGGCGCCGCGCCAGCCACTCGGCCGACGCGCGCTCGGCCGGCGTCCCGGCGCGCCGCCCCTCGCGGGCGTCGTCGGCCAGCCA
>JAHBXY010000065.1 GCA_019636275.1 Planctomycetota bacterium
GGTCCACGGAGGGCACGGAGGGATGTAGGAAGAGCCCGTACGTGTCCTCCGTGGGGCCCTCGTTGTCTCCGTCTGCATGTGAGCCCTCGGCCGGACCGGACCGGGCCGCAGGTGCATCGGCCACAGCCGTACGATCGCACCGGCCCGAGCCGTACGACCCCACCGGCCCGAGCCGTACGACCCCACCGGCCCGAGCCGTACGACCCCACCGGCCCGAGCCGTACGACCCCACCGGCCCGAGCCGTACGACCCCACCGGCCGCAGCCGTACGACCCCACCGGCCGCAGCCGTACGACACACCGGCCGCCCGAGCCCGGGCGAGCACACCAGTCCGGGCGGAACGCAGCCGCACGCGAGGCGAGGCGGCGGAGGACGAGGCGAGGCCGCGCGCGCGCGGGTCGTATCGATCTGCTGATCCTACGACCCGCGCGCGCGCGGCCGCGCCCGGCATCCGCCGCCGCAGCCGTCGATCACACCATTACTTCCAGGCGTGCCACTCGAGCAGATCCGCCCGGGCGATCCCCTCGAGCGACTCGAAGAACGGGCTGCCCTCGAGGCGGCGCGCCTCCTCGACGAAGCGCTCGCCGATGCCGTCGGCGCCCTCGCCCACGAAGCGCAGCATCCAGCAGGCGCGCAGGTCGGCGTCGCCCGGCTCGCCATCGCCGCAGCCGCGGCGGGCGCAGGAGGCCTGGCCCGTGTGGGCGTCGACGTCGAGCGGCCAGCCGCAGCCCGCGCAGCGGCGCGCGGCCGACAGCGCCTGCGGCTTGACGAAGGCCTTGAACTCCGCCTCGAGCCGGTTGGCGCCCAGGAACTTGGAGAACGGGTCGCGCACGTCGCCGCGCAGCCGCACCTCGAGGTCGGCCTTGCCGCGGGCCTCGCGGCGGGCGGCGTCGATCGCCGCCACGAGCTCGCGCACGTTGCGCGCCGTGCGGCGGAACTTGCCCGCGCGCACGGTCGCCTCGGCCCCGTCGCCGAGCGCGATGAGGCGCTCGCTCACGCGGTCGAGGAACGCGGCCAGGTCGGGGCCGACCAGGCGGTGCTGGGGGTCGGCGGGGAACAGCGTGACGGACGAGCGCAGGCTCATGCCCGAAGGTGTAGCAGGCGACACGGGCGCTGGCCAGCGACCGAGCGAGGAGCCCGGGTGACGCGCGCCGGAGGCCCCTGCGGCGGCGCCCGGGCCGCGGTATACCCGGGGCCCTCAGGAGGTCCCCCATGGACGCGCGAGCCTTCCTCGACCGCGGCGCGGTGCGCCTGGACGACGTCGGGCTGGAGTATCGGTTCGCCAAGAGCGTCGGCGTGGGCGGCGTCGACGCGGCGGCCGTCGCGGCGGCGCTGCCGCGCGCGCGGGCGGCCGCGGGCGCCTTCCGGGCCCTCCTGGAGACCGGCGAGGCCCCCTGCATGGACGAGGCGGTCCTCTGGCCGCGCGTCACGCCCCCGGAGCAGGTGGCGCCGGTCCAGGCCTGGGCGGCGCGGGCGCGCGGCGCCGACGTCGTCCTGTCGATCGGGATCGGCGGCAGCTACCTGGGCAACCGCGTCCTGCGCGACGCGCTCCTGGGCACGACCTACAACGCGCGGCCGCGGGCGGCGCGCGGCGACTGGCCCGAGCTGCACTTCGCCGGCTTCCACCTCGACCCCGCCGAGTCGCGCGACCTCGTCGACCTCGTGCGCGCGAAGGCCGCGGCGGCCGGCCGGCCGCTGCGCGTCGTGCTCCTGGCGATCAGCAAGAGCGGCACGACCACCGAGACGCTCGCCTCGACGCTCGGGCTCCTGCGGGCGATGCAGGAGGTCCCCGGCGTGAAGGCCGAGCTGGCCGCCCTCACCGCCCCGGGGTCGGTCCTCTCCGAGCTCGTGCGGGCGAAGCAGGGCGAGGAGCTGCCCTTCCCCGAGGGGATCGGCGGGCGCTGGAGCGTGCTCACGCCGGTGGGCCTCGTCACGGCGGCGGTCAGCGGCGTCGACGTCGGCGCCCTGCTCGACGGCGCGCGCGCGGCCCAGGCGGCCATCCGCGCGGCCGACGGCGACCCGGGCCGCGATCCGGCGCTCCTCTACGCGCTCCTGCACCACCTGCACGCGGGCCAGGGGCGCGCGGGGGCCGTGTTCATGCCCTACTCGGAGCGGCTGCGCTCGGTCTCCGAGTGGTACGTGCAGCTCCTGGCCGAGTCGCTGGGCAAGGAGAAGGACCGCCAGGGCCAGGTGGTCCACGCCGGGCGCACGCCGATCGTGGCCGTCGGCACGACCGACATGCACGCGCAGACGCAGCTCCACCAGGAGGGGCCGCACGACAAGACGGTCACGACGCTCGACGTGGCCGACTGGGGGCCGGCGACGGTCGCCGACCGCGTGCCCGACGAGGCGGTCGCCGGCAAGCTGGCCGGCAAGACCTTCGCGCAGCTCAACACGCTGGCGCGCGAGGCCAACGAGGACGCCCTGCGCGGCTCGGGGCGGCCGAGCGACGCCTGGGTCCTCGACCGGCTGGACGCGCGCGGCGTCGGCGCGCTCCTCTACACGCTCATGGCCAGCGTGGCCTACGAGGGCGAGCTCATGGACGTGTGCGCGTACGACCAGCCCGGCGTCGAGGCCTACAAGAAGATCATGAAGGCCCGCCTGTAGCCGGCGGCGTCGGTCCGTCGCGCGCGAGACGAACGCCCAGGTTCGGGCGAGCCGAGCGGAATGCCCGACAAGCAGTTACGTCGCGGCGTGGGGTGTGCTCAGGGGTGACGCGGAGGCCCTCATGCGCCGCACGTGCACCTGGTCGCTGGTCGTCGCCTTGATCGGCCTGGCAGGCGCCGCCCCCGGGCGGGCGGACGCGTCGGCGTCGCCCGAGCAGGTAGCGCGGGCCTTCTACGACGCGTTCTGCCGCGGCGACACCGACACCATGGAGCGCCTCTACGCGCCGGACGTGGCCTTCCGCGACGAGATCTTCGCCTATTCCGACCGCGCCGGCACGATGGGCATGTGGCGCGTCCTGCACGCCCCGGGCAACGGCGCGGCGTTCTCCTACGAGGTGCTGGGCGTCGAGGGCGACACGGTCACCGTGAGGTGGCTGGCCGACTACCGCTTCCCCTCGCCGCGGTTCGGGCGCAAGGTCCACAACGACATCACGGCGACGCTGGTCGTGCGCGACGGGGTCATCGTCCGCCACGACGACGCCTTCCCCTGGGGCCCGTGGGCCCGGCAGGCGTTCCCGCTGGGCGGGCTCTCGTCGTGGAAGCCGATGGAGCGCCTGCTCAAGGGCGCGCTCCGCTTCACGGTCGACCGCCAGGCCCGCCGCGCCGCGCCGGCGGCGCCCACGCGCGGCCTCGCCGGCAGCCTCGGCGGCTGATCGATCAGGCCACCGGCGCCGGCGCCGGCGCCGCCTCGTGCGACAGGACCGCCCAGGCCTCCGGCAGCGTCGTCGCCTCGCGCAGGCGCGGCACCACGTCGGTGGCGCCCAGCGTATGGGCGATCGTGGCCAGGGCGCGCAGGTGCGCCTCGGGCTCGCCCTCGGGGCTGAGCAGCAGCACGACGACGTGGACGGGCTGCGTCGCCCCGGGCAGGGTCAGCCCCGCGGGGCTCACGCCCACGAAGACGGTCGGCGACGTGACGTGCTGCACGTGGCGGTGCAGGATCGCCAGGCCGGGCGTGGGTTCGACGGCGGCGCGGTCGGACGCCAGCGCCTCCTCGACCAGGGCCGCCCCGACCTGCGGGCGGGCGCGGACGAGCGGCTCGAGCAGGGCGCGCAGGAGGGCCGGGCCCTCGGCGGCGACGTCGAGCACGATGCGGTCCGGCGCCAGGAGGCTCGTGAACGGCAGCTCCGCCTCGGAGCTCGTCGGCGCGGCCTGCACCACCTCGGACTCGGGCGGGTAGACGACGAGGAGGTTCGCCGCGGGGAAGGCCTCGCTCAGGCGGCGCGGCAGGCGGTCGAGCCCGGGCGACCACGAGCGCCGCCCCTGGCGGGCGCTCACGAGGACGAGGATGTCGTCGGCCCCGCGCGCGACGCCCGCGAGCGCGTCCTCGAGCTCCCCCCAGGCGCGCAGCGGGAGCCAGCGCGGGGCGAGCCCGGTCGGCGGCGCCTGCTCGAGGAGCCCGCGCAGGCGGGTGGTCGTGGCCTCGACGGCCAGGACCTCGAGGCGCGCGCCCACGCGCGCGGCGAGCCCCTTCACCGTGCGGGCCGTGGCCTCGAAGCCCGGCTCGCGGTCGGCGTAGGGCGGCACGGCGAAGAGCACGCGCTCGGTCGTGTTCAGGGCCACGTGGCCGAAGCGGGCCACGACCACCTGCTGCTGCGAGCGGTGCAGGAGCTGGTCGAAGACGCTGCCGAAGATGCGCTGCTCGGCCGAGACGGCGCCGTTCCAGCCGAGGATGACCGTCGCGATGCGCCGCTCGAGGAGCGCGCGCGAGATGCCGATCGCCACGTTCTCGTCGACGCGCACGATCGGCACGACCGGCACGCCGGCGGCGGCGGCGTGGACGACCGCGCGCCCGAGCATGCGCTCGGCGGCGGCCACCTGCGCGGCGGCGTCCTCGCGGCTCACGGCCAGGGGGAAGATCGGGTCGTGCGCGCGCGGGTCGCGCAGGAGGAGGGCCAGGTCCATCAGGGCCTCGGCCGTGGCCGGGTTCGAGAGCGGCACGAGGATGCGCGGCGGCGCCGGGCCCGGGTCGTAGGTGGCGGCCTCGGCCGCCTGCGCGACGAGGCGGCCGAAGCGCTCGGTGGCCCAGGGGCCGATGAGGCAGGAGGCCAGGATCATGAGCACGGCGCCGTTGAGGACGGCCTCGTCGAACAGGCCGATGCGGTAGCCGACGAACACGGCCGCCAGCGTCGCCGCGGCCTGGTTCACGCTCAGGCCGAAGATGAGCAGGCCCTGCTCGCGCGTGTAGCCGAGGAGCCGGCGGGTGGCGTCGGCGGCGATGAGCTTGGTGGCGATCACCACGACGACCATGAACCCGGCGACCGTCAGGGCCCGCGCGTCGCCGGCCAGGACGCGCGCGTCGACGAGCATGCCGACCGACACCAGGAACATGGGGATGAACAGCGCCTCGCCCATGAAGTGGATGCGGCTCATGAGCGGGCCGTGCTCGGGGATGAGCCGGTTGAGCGACAGGCCGGCGAGGAAGGCGCCGATGATCGGCTCGACGCCGGCCACCTCGGCCAGGAACGCGGCCGCGAACACGGCGCCGAGCACGAAGCAGAAGTCGCGCCCGCCCTCGCTCGGGACGTTGCGGAAGAACCAGCGGCCGAGCGCCGGCAGCCCCTTGAGCACGGCCGCCACGTAGATGGCGAGCGACACGACCAGGCGCACCCAGAAGCCGGCGTCGAGGTCGCCCTGGTGCGACTTCGTGACCACGGCCAGGACGAGGAGGGCGGCCGTGTCGGTGATGAGCGTGCCGCCGATCGTCGTCGTGACCGCGTCGTCCTTGGTGATCCCCAGGCGGCTGGCGATCGGGTAGGAGACCAGCGTGTGCGAGGCGAACATGCTCGCCAGGAGCACGGCGGCCGCGAAGCCGAAGCCGAGGAGCGCGTAGGCCAGGACGGTGCCGACCACCTGCGGGACGAAGAAGGTCAGCGCGCCGAAGACGAGGCTGTGGTTCCTGTAGCGGGCGAAGCGCTCGAGGTCGATCTCGAGGCCCGCCAGGAACATGATGTAGAGCAGGCCGACGGTCCCCAGGAGGACCATCGCCCGGTCGCGCTCGAGGACGGCCAGGGCGTTCTCGCCCAGGACGGCGCCGGCCAGGATGAGCGCCACGATCGCGGGCACCCGCAGGCGCGCCGCCACGAGCGGCACGAGCAGGAACACGCCCATGAGGATCGCGAACACGGCGACCGGGTTGTCGATGGGCTGGCTCAGGCGGCGCTCCGGGTGGGGGGCTGCCGGGAGCAGCACGCGGGGCGCCAGAGCGTCAGGAGGGGACCCCAGGGGCCCCTCCGGGGGGTTGGCCGTTGCAGGGCGCAACGCGCGCGCCGCCGGCCGCTGCAGCGCGCAACGTCACCGGCGTCGGCGGCTCAGGCCGCGGCGGCGACCTTCGGCGCGACGGCGGCGGGCTCGCCGCGGCGGACGATGAGCATCGACACGGGCTGGGCGGCCAGGCGCTCGTGGGTCGCGCCGAGCAGCCGCGGCTCGAGCTCCCACGCCTCCGTCGCGCCGATCACGACGAGGTCGTAGGGGGTCCGCTGCAGCTCCTCGAGCGCGACGTCGACGGGCGCCTCGCCGTCGACGAGCCGCGGCGTCACGCGCGCCGGGTCCATGGCGGCGACGAGCCCGGCGGCCGCCTGCGCCGACTCCGACGCGGTGCGCCCGGGCGCCACGACCTGCAGCACGGTGAGCGAGACCGCCGGGTCCCGGGACGCGATGCGCCCGGCCAGCTCCAGGGCGGCGAGGTCGTGGGGCCCGCCGGTGAAGGGGACGAGGACCCGCCGCCACGGCGGGGGCCGCCGGCCCACGTACACGGCCACGTCCCCGCGGGCGCGGCGCATGACCTCGTAGACGGCGCCGCCGAGGATGCTCTGGCTGATGACCGGCTTGTGCCAGCCGAGCACGATGAGGCGGGCCCCCTTCACCCGGGCGACCTCGGTGACGTCCTCGGCGAACCGCTGGCTCACGAAGGTCATCGGGCGCACGACCGCGCCGCCCGCGGCGGCGGCCTCGAGGAGCGGCCGCAGGGCGTCGTGCGCGGGCGCGGCGTCGGCGTCGAGGGGGTCCTCGTCGTCGGGGCGGCGGCAGTGCACGGCGTACAGCCGCGACCCGGCGGCGGGCGCGATCGCCTGCGCCATGGCCAGGAGCTCGGGGCCCGACGAGGGCAGGGCCACCGGGATCAGCACCGCCGGCCCGTCCGCGTCCGCCGGGTCGCCCTCGCCGATGGTCTCCTTGCGGATGAGGGCCGCCGGGTAGATCCACTCGAGGAGCGGCGTCGTCATGAACGTCGTCACCAGCGCCATGAGGACCATCATCACGAACACGATCGGCGAGATCACGCCCAGGTCGAGCCCGATCGAGAGGATGACCAGCTCCATGAGGCCGCGCGTGTTCATGAGCACGCCCAGGGCGCCGGCCTCGCGCCAGGAGAGCCCGCTGGCGCGGGCCGCCACGGCGGATCCGCCGAGCTTGCCGGCGACGGCCACGGCGATGACCAGCGCGCAGTCGAGCCACGGCCCGGCCCCCTCGAGCAGCCCGAGCTGGGTGCGCAGGCCGGTGAAGGCGAAGAACAGCGGCAGGAGGAGGACCAGGGTCACGTCCTCGAACCGCTGGGTGAGCTCGTGGACGAAGCCGTGCTCCTTGGGCATGACCGCGCCCATGAGGAACGCGCCGAAGAGCGCGTGGATGCCCAGCCACTCCGTCGCCCAGGCCGAGGCCAGGAGCAGGAGCAGCGCCACCGCGACGACGTCCTGCGTGAGTCGCCCCCGGTTGTGGTAGTAGGTCTCGAGCCGGGCGACCGCCGGCCGGACCAGCCAGAGCATGGCGGCCACGTAGACGGCCGACCCGACGAGGGTGAACGCGAGCGCCTCGCCGCCGCCGGTCGCGCGCACGATGACGACGACGCCGGCGAGCAGGCACCAGGCGCTCACGTCGTCGACCGCCGCGCAGGCGATCGTGACCGCCCCCAGCTTCGTGCGCAGCAGGTTGCGCTCGGTGAGGATCCGGGCGAGCACCGGGAACGCGGTCACGCTCATGGCCGCGCCCATGAACAGCGCGAAGCCGGCGAAGGAGACGCCGTCGTCCGAGTAGCGCGGGTAGAGGTAGAGGGCCAGGATCGAGCCGAGCATGAACGGCGCGATGATGCTCGCGTGGCTGGTGAGCAGCGCCGCGTGGCCGCGGCCGCGGAGGAGCTTGGGGCTCAGCTCGAGGCCGATCAGGAACATGAACAGGAGCAGCCCCGTCTGGCTCAGGGCCTGGAGCGCGCCGAGGCTCGCCGGCGGGAAGAGCGCCGCCCACAGGTCCGGGGCCAGCCAGCCGAGGAACGAGGGGCCGAGGAGGATGCCGGCGATCATCTCGCCGACGACCCGGGGCTGCTGGATCCGCTTGCAGGCGGCGCCGAGCGCGCGCGCGGCGACGATGATCACCCCGAGCTGGAGGAAGAACAGGAGCAGCCCGTGCATCAGTGGCCCCCCTCGCGGCGCCGCGCGGGGGCGCGCGCGGCGACGAGCTCCGCCTCGCCGAGCGTGCCCACGAGCCGGCCCTGGTCGTCGAGGCGCGCCCGGAGGGCCCACGGGCCGACCTGACCCGAGACCTCGTCGCCCTCGAGCCGCCCGCGCCCGGTGGTCTCGCCCCAGCGCAGCTCGAGCACGGGCCCGGACTGCGCCACCTCGAGCGCGGCGCGCCCGGGCGGCGCGAGCTCCCACGTCCCGCCCACCGCCCGCGGGGGCTGGAGGTCCGCGCCGAGGCGCAGGACGAGCAGGAGGACGAGCAGCGGGGTCCCGATCATGACGACGTACAGGACGGCGAAGCGCATGGCGGGGCCGTCACGCATGCGGCGCGCCGCGCTGGCGCGCCGCGGCCCGCGCGGGGGCGCCGGTCGCGGCGGTTGCGGCGGGCAACGCCGCGCGGCGACCGGGGGTGCACGGCGCAGCGCAAGCGGTGACGCGGCGCCGCGCCGGGGTACGATCCCGCCGCCGACCCCCGCCCCGAACAGTGGACCGTCACGTGCAGGCGATGAGGCGCCCGCGATGCCCTGGACCGACCCCGGCGCCCACGACGACTTCCTCGCCCTGCTCGAGCGCTCGCGCCAGGGTCGGCTGAAGGTCTACGTGGGCTACGCGCCGGGGGTCGGCAAGACGCACCGCATGCTCCAGGAGGCGCACCTCTTGCGGCAGCGCGGCGTCGACGTCGTCCTGGGCTTCGTCGACGCCCGGGGGCGCGCCGACCCGCTGGCGGCGGAGCTGCCGCAGGTCCCGCCGCGCCGGGTGACCTACCGCGGGATCACCGTGGACGAGCTCGACCTCGACGCGCTCCTCGCGCGCCGCCCGACGGTGGCGGTCGTCGACGACCTCGCGCACACCAACGCCCCGGGCGCGCGGCACCGCCGGCGCCACGAGGACGTCCTGGCCCTCCTCGACGCCGGCGTGAACGTGATCGGCGCCTTCAACGTGCAGCACCTCGAGAGCCTCAACGACACCGTCCGCCGGGCCACCGGCGTCGTCGTGCGCGACACCGTGCCCGACGCGCTCCTCGGGCGCGCCGACCACGTCGTCAACGTCGACCTGCCGGTGGGCGAGCTCCTCGAGCGCGTGCGCGCGGGCAAGGTCGACGGCGGGGCGCCGGGCCTGGCGCCTTTCCTGGCCGCCGAGCGCCTGGACGCGCTGCGCGAGCTGACGCTGCGCGAGCTGGCCGAGGACGTCCACCGGCGGCGCTCGCGCCGCGCCGACGCCGCGCCGGCGGCCGACGACCGCGTCGTCGTGGCCCTGGCCTCGGCCTCGCCGCGCGCGAGCGCCCTCGTGCGCCGCGGCTCGCGCCTCGCCGGGCACCTCCACGCGCGGTGGTACGTCGTGCACGTCGCGCCGCCCGGCGCGGCCGGCGACGCCGTCCAGCGCCGCCTCGACGAGCACCTCGACCTCGCCCGGGCGCTGGGGGCGGAGGTCGTGCGCCTCGAGGGGCGCGACGTCACGGGCTCGCTCCTCGAGTTCGCCCGCCGCCACGGCGCCCAGCACCTCGTCGTGGGCGCCCCGCTGCGGCGCACCTGGCGCGACGCGCTCACGGGCTCGATCGCCGACCGGCTCGTGCGCGGCGCGCGCGGGATCGGCGTCTACGTGATGACCTTCGACGAGGAGGCCCCGTGACGCTGCGGCGCACGCTCCTCGCCGCCGCCCTCCCGGCGCTGCTCACGCTGGCGGCCCTCGGCGCCTACGCCGTGTTCGTCGTCGAGCAGCTGGGCGAGCAGGTCGACGACATCCTGGACGCCAACTACCGCTCGATCGTGGCCGTGCGCACGCTGCGCGACGTCGCCGACGACGTCGAGCGCATGCTCCTCTCACCCGACGTCGCCGCCGGCGCGCCGGCGATCGCCGCGCGGCTCGAGGCCTTCGCCGAGGCGCTGGCCGTGCAGCGCGCCAACCTCACCGAGGAGGGCGAGGCCGAGGTGACGCGCGACATCGAGGCCGCCTGCGCCGCCTGGGAGCGCGTCGCGCGCGCCGCCGCGGCCATGCCGCCCGGCCCCTCGCGGGTCGAGGCCTACGTCGAGGTCGTGCACCCCAGGGCCGAGGCGATCCGCGCGGCGGCGCGGCCGGTCGTGGCCGTGAACCAGGACGCGATCCTGGCCAAGGCCAGCCGCGCGGGGGCGCTGATCGAGCGGCTGCGCGGGCAGCTCGTCACGGCCTCGCTCGCCTGCTTCGGGCTCGTCGTGGTGATCTCGGTGCTCGTCGCCGGGCGGGTGTCGCGGCCGCTGGCGGCGCTGACGACGGCCGTGCGGCGGATCGGCGAGGGCGACCTCGACCGCCCGCTCCCGCCGCCCGGCGGCACCGACGAGGTGACCACGCTCCAGGCCGAGGTCGGGCGCATGCTCGACGCCCTGCGCGCCTACCGCCGCAGCTCGCTCGGCGAGCTCCTGGCCGCGCAGCAGCTCGCGCAGGCGGCGATCGACAGCCTGCGCGACCCCGTGATCTCCTTCCGGCCCGACGCGACCGTCGGCCAGGTGAGCCAGCCGGCGGCCGAGGTCCTGGGGATCGACCCGGCCGCGACCGACCCGCTGGCGCCGGTGCCGGCGCCCCTGCGCGAGGCGATCGAGCGCGCCCGCGATACGGTCCTCGCCGGGCGCGGGCCGGTCGTCCCCGACGGCCTCGAGGCGGCGATCCCGGTCGTGCTCGGCGGCGCGGCCCGCCACGCGCAGGTCCACGCGACGCCGACCGCCAGCCCGACCGACGGCGTGGGGATCGTCGGCGCGACGATCCTCGTCCGCGACGTGACCTCGCTGCACGCGGCGGCCGCGCTCAAGGACGACCTGCTGTCGACGGTCGCCCACGAGCTGCGCACGCCGCTCACGAGCCTGCGCATGGCCGTGCACCTGTGCCTCGAGCAGGTCGTGGGGCCGCTGACCGAGCGGCAGCAGGAGCTCCTCGTCGCCGCCCGCGAGGACGCCGAGCGCCTGCACGCGCTGGTCGAGGGGATCCTCGCCGTGTCGCGCATCGAGGGCGGCGGCCTGGCGGCGCGCCGCCGCCCGGTCCCGCTCGCGGAGCTGGTCGAGGCGGCCCTCGCGCCCGCGCGCGTGCCGGCCGCCGACCGCCGCGTGCAGCTCGCCTGCGAGGGCCCGCTCGAGGGCGTGGTCGAGGTGGACGGGGAGTGCGCGGCGCTGGCCCTGGGCAACCTCGTCCACAACGCGATCCGCCACACGCCCGAGGGCGGCCGCGTGCTGGTGCGCGCGAGCCCGTCGGCGCCCGGCTGGGTGCGGCTCGAGGTGCGCGACGACGGCCCCGGGGTCCCGCCCGAGCACCGGGCGCGGCTGTTCTCGCGCTTCTACCGCGTGCCCGGCTCGCCGCCCGGGGGCACGGGCCTGGGCCTGTCGATCGCGCGCGACGTCGTGCACGCGCACGGGGGCGAGATCGGCGTCGACGGCGCCCCGGGGCAGGGGAGCGCCTTCTGGCTGACCCTGCCGCTGGCCCGAGGAGGACCCGCGTGAGCGACCCGCTCGGCGTGCTCGTCGTCGACGACGAGGCGAACATCCGCCGCACGCTCCGCCTGTGCCTCGAGGCCGACGGCGCGCGCGTCGTCGAGGCGACCTCGGCCGAGGGCGCGCTCGCGGCGCTCGGCCGCGAGCCGTTCGACCTGGCGCTCCTCGACCTGCGCCTCGGCCAGGACGACGGCCTCCAGCTCATCCCGGCCCTGCTCGCGCGGCAGCTCGACCTGCCGATCGTCGTCATCACGGCGCACGCCAGCTACGAGTCGGCCGTCGAGGCGATCAAGCGCGGCGCGCGCGACTACCTGCCCAAGCCCTTCACGCCGGCGCAGGTGCGCCACCGGCTGGCGACGCTGGCCGCCGAGCGGCGCACCCAGGCGCGCCTGGCCGAGCTCGAGGAGCGGGTGCGCGAGGCCGTGCCCGAGGCCGACCTCGAGACGCGCAGCCCGGCCATGCGGGCGGCGCTCGACCTCGCCTTCCGGGCGGCCGGCTCGGAGGCGGCGATCCTCATCCGCGGCGAGACGGGCACCGGCAAGACGGTCCTCGCGCGCGCCATCCACGCGCGCAGCCCGCGGGCGGCGGCGCGCCTCGTGACCGTCAACGGCGCGACGCTCTCGGGCGAGCTGCTCGCGAGCGAGCTGTTCGGCCACGTGCGCGGGGCGTTCACCGGGGCCGTGCGCGACCAGGCGGGGAAGGTCGACGCCGCGCGCGGCGGCACGCTGTTCCTCGACGAGGTGGGCGAGGTGGACCCGGGCGTCCAGGCCAAGCTCCTCAGGCTCCTGGCCGACCGGGAGTACGAGCGCGTGGGCGACCCGGCGCCGCGCCGCGCCGACGTGCGCTTCGTCACGGCCACGAACCGCGACCTGGCGGCGCTCGTCGCGGCGGGCCGCTTCCGCGAGGACCTGCTGTTCCGCCTCAACGTCATCGAGCTCACCCTGCCCCCGCTGCGCGAGCGGCCGGAGGACATCGAGCCGCTGGCCGCGCGCTTCCTGGCCTTCTTCTCGCGCGGGCGGCCGCGGCCGCTCGAGCTCTCGCCCGCCGCGCGGGCGCGCCTGCGCGCCTATGCCTGGCCGGGCAACGTGCGCGAGCTGAAGAACGCGATCGAGCGGGCGGCGATCCTCTCGGCCGGCGACGTGATCGACGAGGCCTTCCTCCCCGGCGGCGCGCGGCCCGACGGCCGCGCCCTGCGCCTGGGCGACCTCGCGCCGCTCGACGACGTGATCGACGAGCACATCGAGCGCGTCGTCGCCGGCGTCGGCACGCTCGAGGAGGCGGCCCGGGTCCTCGGCGTCGACCGCGTCACGATCTGGCGGCGCCGCAAACGCCGTTCGGTGTGATCGCGGCTGCGGCCGAGGATGGCGGGCGCTGCCGTCCGCCATGGTGTCGCGCTTCGCGCGACACCATGGCCGCTCAGGCTCGGTCGGCGGCCAGGAGGCCGCCTTCCCTCGCCTTCGCGCGGCATCGCTCCGCCCTCCTCGGCCTCGCCTGACGCTCCTGCTGCGAAGGCGCGGTGAGGTGTGCTCGGAGGCGGCTCGGCCGTCTGCGACGACGGCGAGCGGGCGCCGCGCCTGAACGACCGAGGAACGGGTTCCCGGTCCGGGTCTCCGGGTCTCCGGGTTGAGGACCGGTCCTCGTGTGAACGACGGCTACGGCCGCGGATGCCGGGCGAGGGGAGGGGGGCGCGCGCGGGTCATAGGATCAGGCGTCTGGATCCGTAGGACCCGCGCGCGCACCCCCCTCGCCTCGGCCTCTGCGCCCTCGCCTCGGCCTCCGCGCCCTGGCCTCGGCCTCCGCCCTCGCCTCGGCCTCCGCGCCCGCCGCTGCCTCCGCGCCCTCGCCTCGGGCTCCGCCCTCGCCTCGGCTCTTGGTTCCGGTGCGCCCGTGGGTCCTGGCGTGTCGCTGATGAGCTTGCGCGCTTGAAGACAGGCCCTGGTCTTCCCGGCCAGACGTTGCCGCCTGCAGCCCCGTCGGTGGCCCGCGTTACAGGTCGCAACGGCCCGCGGCGGCCGGCGACGGGCTTGCGCCTGGTGCGCTCCGTGCACACGGGCGGCCGTGGGCACGCCTGGCGACATCCCCCGCGACGAGCCGCCGCCCCTGCGGGTCGGGCGCCGCCCGCCGGCCCCGGGCGAGGGTGATCAGCGCTGCCCGTTCTGCCGGGCGGCCCTGCGCGTCCTGGGCGACGCGCGCTGGGTGGCCTGCCGCTCCTGCCTCACGCGGCACCACACCCCCTGCTGGTCGGAGGGCGGCGGCTGCGCGGTGTGCCGCGACACGACGGCCCTGGCCTTCGAGGAGCCGCCGGCCGCGCGCTCGCCCGCGCTCCTCGTCCTGGTCCTGCTGCTCCTCGGCGGCGTCCTGACGGTCCAGCTCGCCCGCGCGCCGTCGGTCGCCCGCCCCACGCAGTCGCAGCACCCGCAGCCGAGGAGGCCCGACCTCGGCGCCGAGCTGCCCGGCTGGGCGCGCGGCGCGCTCGCCTCCCCGCCCCCGGAGAGCGAGCCCCGCTAGCAGGCACGCCGACGACCTGCGCGCGCCGGATCGTGCGCCCGCGGCACAGGTGTGATCGTGCGCCTGCCGCACGCATGTTCGGCCGAACTTCGGGTTGTGCTTTTCAACCTCCTCTCTGCGGCTCTTTTGCGTGCAACGAGATACGCCTGCACGACGCCGCTCGCCGCCCGGCTACATCGGTCGGGACGAGAGAGGGCTGGCATGCGCACGACGACGTTCCTCGGGGTCCTCGGAGTGTTGACGCTGGCCGCCGCGCTGAGCGGGTGCGGCGGCTCGAGCGGCGGCGGCGGCGGGTCGGCCTCGACGACGGCGGCGGCCACGTCGGCGAGCACGACGAGCCCGACGACCGGCACGCCGGCGCCCGCGCCCGCGCCGGCCGGCCCGACGTTCCGCGTGTCGGGCTGGCTGCCCTACTGGGCCTACGCCACCGGCGACCAGACGCTCGCGGCGAACGTCGGCGACGGCCTCGATGAGGTGAACCTGTTCGGCTACAAGCTGAACGCCGACGGCACGATCTCGCCCTACAGCGGCGTGGAGAGCGCCACGCGCCACGCGCTGATCCGTCAGCAGGGCGGCGAGCTCATCCCGACGCTCATGGACGTCCACGACACGAGCGTGCTCGACGCGGTGCTGCCGAGCGCCGCCGCGCGGCAGCGCACGATCGACGGCGTCCTCGCCGTGCTCGACCGCTTCGGCTACGACGGGATCGACGTCGACTTCGAGCACGCCAAGACGGCCACGCGCGACGCCTTCAGCCGCTTCATGGAGGACATGTCGGCGGCCGTGCGCGCGCGCGGCAAGGTGTTCTCGCTCACCCTGCCGGGCAAGCGGCAGGACACGCCCTCGTGGGCCGGCTACGACTACGTCCGCCTGGCGCCCACGGCCGACCGCGTGAAGCTCATGTGCTACGGCTACAGCGGCCCCTGGTCGGCGCAGCCGGGGCCGATCTGCCCGACGACCTGGATCGCGCGCGTCATGGACTACGCCGTGACGACGATGCCCGCGAGCAAGATCCAGATCGGGATCCCCTTCTACGGCTATGACTGGCCGTCGAACGGCGGCACCGTGCGCTCGGTCACGTGGAACACGGCCCAGCCCCTCCTCGCCCGCAGCACGGCGGGCATGCGCTTCGACGCGACGCTGGGCGAGACGACGTTCGACTACACAGACGACCAGGGCGTCCGCCACACGGTCTGGTTCCAGGACCCGCGGGCGATCGCCGCCAAGGCCGAGATGGCCCGGCAGTACGGGGCGGCCGGGATCTCGGTGTGGGCGATCGGCAACGAGAGCCCGGCCTTCTGGGACGAAATCCGCAAGGTCCTGAAATAGCAGCGCCTGTAACTCACGTCGTCAACGTGATCCCGTAGGGCCGACGTGGCTTACACAGGGTGACAACGACGTGAATACCCGCCACGCGCAAGTCGTCTAATTTCGGTCAAAAAAGATCGGCCTGTTGCGTGCTCTCTCCGCCCGCCGGAGGAGGACGCCCATGCTGCTGCCGATCACGACCGACCACGCCGAGACGAAGCGCGCGCCGCTGGCGAACGTGGCCATCGTCATCGTGACCTGCCTGGTGAGCCTGGCCCTGCTGCACCGGCTCGACGACGCGGTGCTCTCCGTCTACGTCGACCGCAAGGGTGCGCTGCTCGAGGTCGGGTTCCTGCGCCACCTGATGCTCGTCCGCAGCGGCGGCCTCGACCCGCTGCAGCTCGTCGGGCACACGCTGCTGCACGGCGGCGGCTGGCACCTGCTCGGCAACATGGTCCTGCTCCTGTGCTTCGGCAACCCGGTCAACGCCCGCCTGGGGCACGCCCGCTACCTCGGGCTCTACGCGGTGTCCGCCGCCGCCGGCGGCGTGGGCTGGCTGATCTTCGGCGACGGGGCCGTGGCGATCGGCGCGTCCGGCGCCGTGTGCGGGGTCATGGCCGCGTTCCTGGTGCTGTTCCCCTTCACCCGGGTGCACGTCCTGTTCTGGTTCCTGGGCCTGGTCCTCGTCGGCGCGGCGGGCGTGTGGCACCTCGCGGGCCTCGACCCGTCGATGGGCCTCCTCTACGTCTTCGGCGCCCTGGTGATCGGGACGATCGCCCTGAGCATGCTCTCGCTCGCCGAGCAGGCCCCGCCGGAGGGCGCGCTGCTGCACGTCCTCGGCTTCCGCTCCTTCCCGGTCGCCGGGGTTTGGGTCGTGGCCTGGTTCCTGGGCTGGGACGTCGTGGCCGTGTTCACCCGCATCAGCGACCAGGTGGCCCACTCGGCCCACCTCGGCGGCGCGGCCGCCGGGCTGGCGATCGGCTTCGGCCTGGCCCTCGCCGGGTTCGTCCGCGGAACGCGCGAGGACCCCACGCTGCCCGAGGTCGTCCGCCTCGTCCCGCCGGCGCCCATCGCGCCGATCGCGCCGGCGCCGACGCCGCGTGGGTCGTCGGCGCTGCCGCCCACGCGGCGGTTCGGGGCGCCGGCGCTGTCGTTCGACGACTTCGCGCGGCAGCGGCGCGTGTCGGCCTGACGGGAGGGGCCAGTTCGCGCCCCTCCGGGGCTCGCGCCCATCGCCCGCCCCTCGCGAGCGCTCACTCACAGCGGCCGTCACTCGTTCTGATGTCCACGTCCGGGCGCGCGGCTCGATGCTCCGATCCGCAGTGAGGCACCTGTCGCCCTCGCTCCGGCCGCTTCGCGGCCTTCGCTCGGGGATGCGCGCCACCGCTCGGTCTGCTCGCTTCGCTCTCAGATCAAGCGGTGAGCGCGGTCAGCGCAGGCCGAGCTCGGCGAGCACCGGCAGGTGGTCGGAGACGAGGGCCGGGACGGCCTCGGTGCGGCGCACCTGCATGGAGCGCGACGCGAGCACGTGGTCGAGGGCCCGGCGCGGGCGGCGCGAGGGGAAGGTCTCGACCGGCCGCTCGGGCGCGACGAGGGCGTGGCGGCGCACGAAGTCGGAGAGGACGCCGCTGCGGCCGTTGACGGCGCAGTTGAAGTCGCCGGCGACCACGAGGTGGTCGGGCGCGGCGTCGCGCTCGAGCAGGTGGAGCGTGATGTCGTCGAGCTGCGCCCGGCGCTCGCTGTCGCGCTTGAAGTCGAGGTGCACCGAGACGAGGTCGAGCGTCAGGCCGGGCGCGTCGATGCGCGTGAGCACGTAGCCCTTGGTGTCGAGCGCGTTCTTGGCGAAGCGCCAGCTCCGGCCGGTGCGGATCGGGAAGCGCGACAGGACCCCCGTGCCGTAGGCCAGGCGGGGGCGGCGCACGTCGGCGTGGATCCCGTGGAACAGGTGGTCGTGGCCGACGCGGCGGGCCAGGTACTCGAGGTGGTCGAAGCCGCCGCTCCAGCTCGAGGGCGCATCGACCTCCTGCAGGGCCACGATGTCGGCGTCGGCGCCCCGGATCACCTCGGCCACGGCGTCGAGGTTGGCGAGGATCCGCTGGCGGCCGGTGAAGGCCTGGTGGAAAGCGGTGCCGCGGCCGTGCGCGAGGTTCAAGGTCAGGATGCGCACGCTGCCCGGCGCCCGCTCCGGCATGTCGCTCCTCCCCCCCGTGGGCGCACTCTCGCGCGCCGGCCCTGCATCAGGCCCTACATCAAGGGTAACCGCCCGGGCCTGTTCGGGCTGCTCCGAACCGGGGCTTCACCGCACGGGCCGGGCCACGGCCTCGAAGGCCGTCGTCGCTGGACCTGCGGCGGAGGCCTTGCACGAGGTCGGGCAGCCGACGCCCCGGGCGGTGCGGTCGGCGGGCGCGGGGCTCGTGGCGGCGGCGACCGCCCAGGCGGCCCCCCAGGCGGACCCGACGAGCACCCCGGCCGTGTGCGCGGCGGGGACGGCGACCATCCCGGCCGCCGCGAGCCCGGGGTCGGGGAGGAGGAGGCCGCCCGTGAGGAGCTCACCTGCGACCTTGGCCACGAGGAGCCCGGCCGCGGCCGCTCGCCAGGGGCCGCGCAGGGCCACGAGGGCCCAGGCCATCGCCAGGGCGTGCCCGACGCCCGACGAGCCGACGTAGGTGTCGACGAAGGCGCGCTCGGCGACGACCACGACGGCGCTCACGCCGACGGCCGAGGCCGCGAGCAGCCCGAGGAGCCAGCCGCGGCGGACGCGCGCCTCGAGCGCGAGCGCCAGGCAGGCGGTGGCCAGCCCGGCCCACAGGAGCTGCGTCGCGCCGCCGTGGCCGAGGTGGCACAGGAGCGCCCGCAGGGGGTCGGGCGCGTCGAGGCGCAGGGCGAGGTCGAGCCCGAGCGCGTGGACCGCGACCATCGCCGCCAGGAGCAGCGGCGCGACGATGGGGACGCGGGCGGTCGCCGCCGGCCGGCTCACGCCGCCCGCCTGCGGCGCCAGGCCGAGGCGCCGGCGGCCGCCGCCAGGAGGAGGAGCAGGGGCTCGCCCGCGCCGCCGCCGCCGCCCTTGCCGAGCCCGCCCACGCCGCCGCCCTGCCACAGCTCGACCTTGCGCGTCGGCGCCTGCGCCACGACCTGCTGCGCCTGCTCGGCCTCGCGGCGGCGGCGCTCGATCCGCCGCTCGAGCGCGTCGAGGCGCTCGTCCTGCGCGGCCTCCTCGCGCCCGACGAGGTCGCGGTTGCGGCGGTCGACGCCGTAGCGGCGGAACATGCCCTCGCCCTCGAGCACGAGCAGCGCCGTGGCCCGCGTGAGCACCGGGCCCGCGAGCGACACGCGCTCGAGGTCCTGGGCCAGCGCCGCGCGCGCGTCGGCCGAGAGGCCCGGGCGGCGCAGGTCGGCCTCGAGCTGCTCCGCCGCCGCCTGCGCCCACAGGCGCGCCACGTCGGGGTGCCGGCCGCGCGCCGGGAGCTCGACCGGCAGCGTCCACCGGGCGAGGCGGCCCGAGGCGAGCGTCCCCTCGAGGGTCAGGCGGCCGGTGCCCGGGGCCGGGTAGCGGCCGAGCAGGTGCACCTGCGTGCCGGCCGTGAGCACGGGCGGCGGCAGCTCGGGGTGGACCTCGTCCAGGGCGAGGCCCTCGAGCGTCAGGCGCGGGGCGAAGAGCGCCGGCGCGCGCAGGAGGTCGTGCAGCCGCCCGGCCGCGGCCCGGGCGTCGTCGCTGGCCGGCAGGGCCACGCCGCCGGTGGCGCGGGCCAGGCGGCCGAGCGGGGCGCGGACCGCGCGGTCGGCGCCCAGCTCGAGGGCGCTCACGCGCACGGCGGCCGCCCGGGCCGGGGCCTCCAGGCTCCGCAGCAAGGCGTCGTCGCGCGAGAGGCCGGCGTCGGTGACGAGCACGAGGTCGAGCGGCCGGCGCGGCCCCGGCGTGGCCTGCTGCAGGCGCGCGACGACCGGCGCGAGGGCGCGCGGATCGGCCGGGTGGCGCCACGCCGCGCGGTCGAAGGCGGCGAGCGCCGCCTGGCGGTGCGCCGGGGTGCAGGGGGCCAGGGCCGGCGGCCAGGCGCGCGCGGCCAGGTCGAGGACGACGATCGCCAGCCGGTCGTCGGGGCCCAGGGCGCCCGTGAGCGCCGCCAGGGCGGCGCGCGCCTCCGCCGCGCGGCGGCCGACGCCGGGCGAGGCGTCGAGGACGAGCACGACGTCACGCGGCCCGGCAGCCTCGCCGGGCGGGAGCCAGGGCGTGAGCGAGAGGAGCGCCGTCCCCATGCCGTCGTCGTCGCGCGCGGCGGCGACGGTCAGCGTCGGGGCGGCGGCCGGCGCGACGTCCCAGGCGACCTCGAGGTCGCGGTCGAGGCGCTCGCCGGCGAGGCCCAGGTCGACGCGCGCGGCGACGCCCTCGGCGAGGTCGGTGACGGCGGCCTCCGCGTGCGACGGGCAGGCGACCCGGCCGATGGCGGCCGCGTCACCGCCCGCGACGAGGACCGTCGCGCGCAGCCGGTCGACCTCGGCGGCGCGCCCGCCGGCGGGCGGGGCCAGCGGCACGACGACGCGGCCGCGGCCGGCCTGCACGGTGGCCGGCTCGACCCAGCGCAGCTTCACCCGGTAGGTGCCGCCGGCCGGCACCGGGGCGAGGCGCAGGCGCAGCGTGCGGCCGTCGAGGAGCTCGAGGAGCCCCGGGTCGCTGAGGCGGATCGGCTCGAGGAGCGTGACCTCCTGGCGCCTGGGCGCGACCGGCGCGCCCTGGAGCGCCGGGGCCTGCCGGCGCGGGTCGCGGCGGGCGGTCACGTCGGACCCGGTGACGTCGGTGTAGATCTCCTCGGCGCGGGCGCGCGCCACGACCTCGCCCCGGACCTCGCGGCCGTCGACCCACACCGACAGCCCGGCGAACGTGGCCCGCTCGGGCAGGGGCAGGTCGTAGATCGCCTCGTCCGCGTCAGCGGCGTCGTTGCGCAGGACCTGCTCGAGCTCGGTCGTGACCAGCCCGTCCTCGGCGTGGACGGCCAGGCGCACGTCCTCGAGGACGACGCGACCGTGGCGCGAGCCGAGCGCGCCGGCGAGGGCCGCCGGCGAGGCGACGGCGGCCGCGCCGGCGCAGACGGCCGAGATGGAGACGCGGGTGAAGCGGTTCATGAGACCTCCGCTGAGGGTCGTCAGAAGGTGCGGGTCAGAAGGTGCGGCCGAGGGCGAGCCAGGTGGGGAGCCACAGGGGCGCCGTCGTCATCCCGAGCGCGAGCGTGGGCTCGCCCAGGAGGAGCATGCCCGGGCCGAGCGGCACCAGCGGCACGGAGAGCAGGGTGTTGAACGCGATGGCCGTCGGGAGCTCGACCAGGGCCACGCCGGTCGCGAGCGCGTAGTTGGTCGCGCGGAGGAGCCCCTCGCGCAGGGTCCGGGACCGCCGCGTGCATTCGAGGCTCGCCGAGCCTGCGGAGGCGCGCAGGCTGTCGACGCTCGAGGCCAGCACGACGCCGTCGGCGCTCCAGGCGAGCGCCTCGATCCGGCGCGACCAGCCCTCCGGGGCGAACCAGGTGTCGAGCTGGAGCGCGCTCGCGTCCGCAGCGCCGGGGGGTCGGAGCCGGCCGAGCTGGACCCCGCCGAAGCTGGCCTCGGCGAGCAGGAAGGAGCCGTCGGGGAGCGGGGCGACGCGGCCGAACGTGTCCCCCACGTCGCCGCCGAGCGACAGGCGGCCGTCCTCGGCCACCTCGCCCGGCGGCGTGCACAGGGGCGGCGTGGCGCCGGGCTCGAAGGCGCCGGCCGCGACGTCGGCGCGCGCGCGGAGCGGCAGGGCCAGGCCGAGGTCGGGGGCCACGAGGAGCGCCGAGGCGATCGGACGGTCGTGCGCGTGGACGATCGCCGCGCGCGGCCCGACGACCACCGAGAGCGACGGGCTCTCGAGCTCGAGCGGCAGCGGGACGCGCAGGCGCACCTCGCCCGTCGCGAGGTCGACGAGGTCGATCACCGGGAGCGGCGCGCGCCCGACGACCCAGGCGCCGGCGCGCCGCGGATCGGCGGCGACGGTCAGGGCGTCGCCCTCCCAGAGCGCGCGCGCGGCGCCTCGGGGATCGACGACGTAGACGGCGCCCTCGCCGACGACGAGCAGGGCGTCGCCGTCGGCGCCGGGCGCGACGTCGACCTCGCGGGCGCCCTCGATGCGCGCCAGCACCTCGCCGGGGGCGTCGAGGTCGCCGTCGAGCGGGTGGCGCAGGACGACGCCGCGGTCGATGCGGTAGAGCCACGGCCCCGCCACGCGGACGTCGGCGAGGTCGGCCTGGCAGCGCAGGGGGCGCTCGCCCGAGGGCGTGATCAGGCGGTACTCGCCCGGGCCGGTGCGAACGAGCGCCCCGCCCGCGCCGCCGCCGCACGGGCGCCAGGGCGCGGGGTCGACGCGGACGACGGGGATCGGCCACTCGCCGTCGAGCGCCTGGATCGAGCCGGCCTTGCAGCCGGCGGTCGCGAGGAGCAGGCCGGCGAGGAGGAGGCGGTGCGGCTTCACGGGGGACCTCGGTGCGCGGCCTCTCCGAGCAAGGTGGGAGCCAGGCGCAACCCGCGGCCGGCGCTCGTCTGGCCGACCGGTACGTCGAGTCCTCGACGCCGCCCTGTCGGTCGAGAGGGCGGCCGGCCTGGACGTCCTCCGGGCTCGCGAGGGGCGTGCGTGGCGCCGGTCCGGACACGCGCCCACCGCCGCGCTCGTCCCGTCGCTCGCGCCGGGCGGGTCGAGCGCCCGCGGCGAAGGTGAGGCTCTCCGGCGCTCCGTGACCTGCAGCTGGGTGGTGCCGGGTTGGCGGCCGGTCCGTGGCAGGACGTCCTCCGCTGTCTCCCATGTGCCGCCCCACGCGCGGGGTCGTTCGTCGTGTCCGTTCGGCGCGGTCCCGTCGGTCGATGCCGCCTCACGCTCGTGAGCTGGGCCGTCGCGCGTGCCGCAAGGAGTGCCTGAGAACGGTCTCCGACCTGCCTCCGGTGGTGCTGGTCGGCGGTTGGTCCGTGGCCGGCGCGCGTCCGCTCGTCTCCCATGAGCCGCCCACGCGCGGAGCTCGTCGTCGTGCCTGGTCGGCGCGGTCCCGTCGGTCGATGCCGCCTCACGCGTCGTGAGCTGGGCCGTCGCGCGTGGCGCGAGAGACGGTCTCGGGCTCTCCGTGCCGGCGCTGGCCGGCGGCCGGTCCGTCATCCGCTCGTCTCCCATGAGCCGCCCGCGCGCGGGGCCGTCGTCGTGTCTGTTCGGCACGGTCCCGTCGCTCGACGCAGCCTCACGCGTCGTGAGCTGGGCCCTCGCGCGTGTCGCGAGAGACGGTCTCGGGCTCTCCGTGACCGGCGCTGGCCGGCGGCCGGTCCGTCGTCCGCTCGTCTCCATGAGCCGCCCGCGCGCGGGGTCGTCGTCGTGCTTGTTCGGCGCGGTGCCGTCGCTCGACGTCGCTCGCCTCCCGTGTCGCGAGGGTGGCCGTCATGCGGGGCCAGGAGAGGTCCTCGACCTGTCCGGTGATCTGCCTTCGCCTGGACCTGGCCGGGGCCGGGTCGTGGCCTCCGTCGCCGGCGGCCTGCGCCTCCGTGAGCCCGCCCACGCACGGAGGCGTCGTCGATCGGGTTGTTCGGCGCGGTCCTGTCGCTCGACATCGCCTCGTGAGCCCGGAGGTGGGCCGTCGGCCGTGCGGAGCACGAACACGTGGGCGCCCGGCCCGGTTGTCCCGATACGCCGGCTCCCGTACGGTCGTGGTGGCCCTGGCGCGGAGGTCGCGGGCTTCGGCCCCGCGCGAGCGTCGATCGAGGAGGCCGCGTGGCGTTCGTCGCTCCGTCCCCGCTCCCGGACTGGCTCCAGCCGGCGCTGCCGTTCGCGCGGCGGGCCTACGCGCTCGAGCGCGGCCAGGACGCGGGCAGGGTCGTCCACCTGATCGACCACGGGCGCGGGCCGCCGGTGCTGCTCCTCCACGGCAACCCGACCTGGTCGTTCCTCTGGCGAGGGGTGATCGCGCGCCTGCCGGGCTTCCGCTGCGTGGCGCCCGACCTGCTCGGCTTCGGGCTGTCGTCGAAGCTGCCGCGCTCGCGCGACCACCAGGTCGAGCGGCACCTCGCCGCGCTCGAGGAGCTGCTCCTCGCCCTCGACCTGGGCGCCGGCGAGGCGGCGCCGGGCGGGGCGAACGGCGCGGCGTCGGCCAGCGGGCAGCGCGGGGTGATCCTCGTGGGCCAGGACTGGGGCGGGCCGCTCGTCGTGGGCCTGGCGGCCCGACATCCCGAGCGCGTCGCGGGCCTGGTGCTCGGCAACACGTCCGTGCTCGTGCCCTCGCGCCCGCGCGGCACCCTGTTCCACCGCTTCGCCCGGGCGCCGATCGTCAGCGAGGTCGCCTTCCGGCTGCTCGGATTCCCCCTCCGGTCGCTGCACCGGACGCAGGGCGATCCGGGCTCGATCCGCGGGCAGGTGGCCCGCGCCTACCGCTGGCCGCTCGCGCGCGTGCGCGACCGCGCGGGGCCGCTCGGCCTCGCGCGCATGGTGCCCTCGTCGCCCGACCACCCGAGCGTGGCGGCGCTCCGCCCCGGGGCCGGTTGGGTGCAGGCGTTCGACGGGCCCGTGCACCTGGTCTGGGGTGAGCGCGACCCGATCCTCGGGCGCGCCCTGGCGAGGCACATGGACGCCCTGCCGCGGGCGGCGGTCACGCGCACGCAGGCCGGCCACTTCCTGCAGGAGGAGGTGCCCGACCTGCTGGCCGCGGCCGTGCAGGAGGTGGCCGCGCGGGCCGGTGTGATCGAAGGCAGCCCTGGCTAGAGGCCCGGCCGGAAGTGCGCCAGACAGCTGCCTCGGAGGCGGCCGCCGATCCACCCGTAAGTCCTCGAGATGTGAGATCGCAGCGGCCGAGCACACGGATCCCCCGGCATCAGCCCTCTAGCGGAAGTCGCGGGACCGCTGCGCCACGCGCGCGCCCTGGAAGACGCGCGCCAGGTCCTCGAGGCGGCGCACGAGCAGGTGGACCACCTCCCCCTCGCGCTCGACGGTCCCCTCGACCAGCAGGCAGCGCGCCTCGCGGGCGACGCGGCGGAAGCGCTCGAACACGTCCTGCCTCACGATGAGGTTGGCCACGCCGCTCTCGTCCTCGAGGGTGAAGAAGGTGATCCCCTGGGCGGTCGACGGCCGCTGCCGGCAGATCACCAGGCCGGCGACCGTCGCGCGCGCGCCGAACGGCGCCTCGCGCAGCCAGGCGCAGGGGCGGGCCTGCGGCGCGTGGGCCTGGATCGCCTGGCGCGCGTGGGCCAGCGGGTGCGCGCGCAGGGACAGCCCCGTGGCCGCGTAGTCCTCGAGCACCGCGTCGAGCGCCGAGAGCGCCGGCAGGTCGGGCGCCTCGTCGGGCAGGTCCGCGCCGCGGAACAGCGGCGGCTCGGGCCCTCGCCGGGCCAGCGCCTCGTAGAGCCCGCGCCGGCGCTCGAGCCCCAGCCCGCGCAGGGCGTCGGCGTGGGCCAGGCGCTCGAGCGCGTCGCGGCCGAGGCCGGCCCGCCGGGCCAGGTCGTCGAGCGAGCGGAAGGAGCCGCTCCCCTCGCGCGCCGCCGCGATCGCCCGCCCGGCCCGCTCGCCCAGCCCGGCGATGAGCCGGAGGCCCAGGCGCAGCGCAGGACCCCCCGCGCCCCACCGCTCGGGTGCCTCCTCCTGGACGGCGCTCGCCGCGGTCGCCCCGGCGCCACGCCGAGCGTCGTCGACCGGGGCCTCGAGCGCGCAGTCCCAGGCGCTCGCCTGGACGCAAGGCGGGCGCACCTCGACGCCGTGCGCGCGCGCGTCGGCCACGATCTGCGCGGGGGCGTAGAAGCCCATGGGCTGGCTGTTGAGGAGGCCGGCGGCGAAGGCGGCCGGGTGGTAGCGCTTGAGCCAGGCCGAGGCGTAGACGAGCAGCGCGAAGCTGGCCGCGTGGCTCTCGGGGAAGCCGTACTCGCCGAAGCCGCGGATGCGCTCGAACAGCTCCTCGGCGCCGGGGCGCGCGACGCCCTTCGCCATGACCCCGCGCACGAAGCGCTCGCGGAAGCCGTCGATCGACCCCTGGCGGCGCCAGGCGCCCATGGCCTTGCGCAGGGCGTCGGCCTCGTCGGGCGTGAAGCCCGCGACCTCGATCGCCAGGCGCATGGCCTGCTCCTGGAACACGGGCACGCCGAGCGTCTTCCTCAGCACCTCGTCGGCCTCGGGGCAGATCGAGACCACCGCCTCCTCGCCCTTTCGCCGGCGCAGGTAGGGATGCACGATCCCGCCCTGGATCGGCCCCGGGCGCACGATCGAGACCTCGACCACGAGGTCGTAGAAGCAGCGCGGGCGCAGGCGCGGGAGCATGGCCATCTGCGCGCGGCTCTCGATCTGGAACACGCCCAGCGTGTCGGCGCGGCAGAGCATGTCGTAGACGGCCGGGTCCTCGGCCGGGATCGTCGCCAGGTCGAGCTCCGGCCGGATCGGCGCGTCCTCGCCCGCGCGCTCGGCGCGCACGAGGTCGAGCGTCTTCTGCACGCACGTGAGCATGCCCAGCGCCAGGCAGTCGACCTTGAGCAGGCCCAGCGCGTCGAGGTCGTCCTTGTCCCACTCGATGAACGTGCGCCCCGGCATGGGCGCGTTCTCCACCGGGACGAGCTCGACCAGCGGGCCGCGCGAGATGACGAACCCGCCCACGTGCTGCGAGAGGTGCCGCGGGAACCCCTGCGCCTCCGTGACGAGCTCGAGGAGCAGCCGCCCGGTGGGCGAGGCCGGGTCGAGCCCGGCCTCGCGCAGGCGCGCGGGCTCGGGCACCTCCCAGTCGACCGTCGCCGCCAGCCGGTCGACCTGGTCCAGCGACAGCCCCAGCGCCTTGCCCAGGTCGCGCATGGCCGACCTGCCGCGGTAGGTGATGACCTCGCCCGTGATCGCCGCCCGCTCGCGGCCGTACTTCTCGTAGACGTACTGCAGGACCTCCTCGCGCCGCTCGTGCTCGAAGTCGACGTCGATGTCGGGCGGCTCGCGCCGCGCGCGCGAGACGAAGCGCTCGAACAGGACCTCCGTGCGCGCCGGGTCGACGGCCGTGATCCCCAGGCAGAAGCACACGGCCGAGTTGGCCGCGCTGCCGCGCCCCTGGCAGAGGATCCCGCGCGCGCGGGCGAAGCGCACGATGTCGTGGACGGTGAGGAAGTAGGGCTCGTAGGCCAGCTCGGCCACGAGCGCCAGCTCGTGCTCGATCAGCGCGCGCACGTGCGCGGGCACGCCGCCCGGGTAGCGCCGCGCGGCGCCCTCCTCGGTGAGGCGGCGCAGCCACGTGGTCGTCGTCTCGCCCGGCGGCACGAGCTCCTCCGGATACTCGTAGCGCAGCTCGTCGAGCGAGAACGTGCAGCGCCGGGCGAGCTCCACCGTGCGCGCGAGCGCCTCGGGCGCGGCCGCGAACAGCCGCACCAGGTCGTCGGTCGGCCGCAAGGCCCGCTCGGCGTTGGGCGCCACGATGCGCCCGGCCCCGGCCAGCGTCGTCCCCTCGCGCACGCAGGCCAGCGCCGCCGCCAGCCGCCGGCGCGCCGGGTCGTGCATGAGCACGTCGCCGAGCGCCACGAGCGGGACGCCCGCGCGCGCCCCGAGCGCGCGCACGGCCTCGAGCCGCGCCCGGTCGTCGGGCCCGCGCAGGAGCGTGAGGCCGAGCGAGGCGTCGTCGCCCCGGCGCGCGCGCAGGCGCTGGAGCAGCGGCTCGAGGCCGGCGAGGTCCTCGCCCGGCGCGAGCGTGACCAGGAGGCCGTCGCTGGCGTCCTCGATGTCGCGCAGCCACAGGTCGTAGCGCGACGCCGCCTCGCGCGCGCGGTCGATCCGCCGCCGGCCGATGGTGATGAGCCGCGACAGCCGCCCGTAGCCCGCCCGGTCGCGCGCGTGCACGACCAGCCGCGCGCCGGCCGGCGCGTCGCGCAGGCGCAGCTCCGCGCCCACGATCAGATGCAGCCCGGCCGCCTTCGCCGCCACGTGCGCGCGCACGACGCCGGCCAGCGAGGCCTCGTCGGTGACCGCCAGCGCCCGGTAGCCCAGCGCGGCGGCCCGGGCCACGAGCTCGTCGGGATGCGACGCTCCGGTGAGGAAGCTGTAGTTCGTCCGCGCGTGCAGCTCGGCGTACGCGCACGCCGGGGCCGGGGCCTCGGACGGGGGCGCGGGCGGGTCAGGGCGGCGGGGGCGGGAGGTGGGGGCTTCCGGCATGTCGCTCCTGGTCGATCTGAAGAACGGTCACCGAGAACACCCAGGACGCGCCGAGATCACCCGAAGGTCCTCGGCGACCTCGCGTGGGAGAGTCGACGCTCCGCCTGCCCACGTGGGCAGGAGTGTGTCGCGCGCGCGCCGTCCCGCCGTCGTGCAAGCACGACGTCTCGGTCCTCGACCCCGATCGAGCGGGCCTGAAGCACACCGGCTACACCCTCTGGCGGGAGGTCGACGCTCCGCCTGCCCACGTGGGCAGGAAGGTGTCGCGCGCGCGCCGCCCTGCCCTGTCCTGCGAAGCACGAGGTCTCGGTCCTCGACCCGGATCGAGCGGGCCTGAAGCACCCCGGCTCAATCGAACACCCCGTGCAGGAACCACCCGCCGCCCTCCAGGTCGCGGAACACCCACCAGGCGCGGCCGTCCTCGCCGGCGACGACCCAGTAGTCGCGGCGCACCTCGGCCCCGTCCCAGAAGCCGGTCTCCAGGCGCTCGGGGCCCGTCGCCGAGGCGAGCGGGACCACGTCGCCCTCGAGTCGCAGGGCGCGAGGCGGGTCGTGGTGGCCGTCGACGAGGACGGCGATCGGCGCCGGCCGCTCGAGGAGCCGCGTCGGCCGGGGGCCGGGCGGCCCCGGCGCGCCTTCCCCCTCGTCTGGCGGGTCGAGGCCGCTGGCCGGGCGCGCGGCGTGCGCGCGCTCGGGTCGATGGTCCGCCCGCAGGTCGACGCGCAGCACCCGCCGCGGGCCGAGCAGGCCCTCGAGGCGCCCGAGGAGGCAGGCCAGGTCCTCGCCCACCGCCGCGCGCGCGCCCGCGTCGACGTCGAACAGCTCCGCCTGGCGCAGGACCAGCGGGGCGGTCTCGGTGACGGTCAGCTCGAGCGCGGTCACCGGGACCGACAGGTCCTGGCGCTCGAGCCGCTGATGGAGGACACGCACGAGCGTGCGCGCCCCCGCCACGGGCGACGCCAGGCGCAACGCCCAGCGCACGGGGCGCGCGTCCTCGCGCTCGAGCACCAGCGTCAGCGCGCGCGCCCCGCGCCCCTCGGCGTCGAGGCGCGCGGCCGCGCGCTCGGCCACGGCCTCGAGGGCGAAGGCCAGGTCGACCAGCCGGTCGGTGCCGGCGTCGGTCTCGCCCGTCGTCTCCAGCCGCTCGCGCAGGAGGTCGGGCAGCGCCGCCGGGCGCAGCGGGTCGTCGCGCGCGCCCAGCGCCCGGTCGAGCGCGTCGAGCACCTCCTCGCCCAGGCGCGCCGGCAGCCCCGCGCGCGGCAGGCGCAGGAGGCCGCCGATCGTGCCGACGCCCAGGCGCGCCGGGGCGCTTCGGCGCAGCCAGGGCCAGCGGCAGGGCGGCCAGCGGAAGCGGCTCGAGCGCGGCGCGCTGCTCGCCGGCGGCGCGAGGACGTCGGGCACTACGGCCAGCACCGAGACCCAGGGCCAGGGCGGCCAGCGGCGTGTCGGCCAGGGCAGCGCGAGGAGAAGCTGGCGACCAACCCCGCGCGCGCCTTGCGCGGGCCGGCACCTCGTCGCCGTGCACCGGCTCGGGCCCGCGGCGTCGGGAGCAGCGCGGCCGCCGCGCCGGGCGCCAGCGCCAGAATTTTGCTGCGCTTGTCGAGCGCCGCCGCCGCGCCGGCGGCCAGCCCGAGCAGGACCGCGTCGTCGTCCTCGGGGCGGTGCTCGCGCACGACGAGGTCGGGGAGCAGGGCCAGGGCGTGGGCGCAGGTCATCCCCGGGCGCACCCCCTGCGCGCGCGCCTCGCGCGAGGCCGCGGCCAGGCGCAGCGTCCCCGCGCGCGCCGGCCCCTTCGCTCGCGGCCGGCGGGCCGGCCGGCGCGCGCCGTGGAGGTGCGTCGTCACGAGCGCCAGCGGTCGACCGCACAGGCGCGGCGCCGCGCGGCGCGCGACCTCGACCGGCAGGTCGGGCAGGACGAGGGCCAGCACGCGCTGCCTCACGGGTCCACGCTCCAGCGGGCGTGAGCGCCGCGGCAGCGCAGCGGCTCGACCACGAGCGGCCGGCCGGGCGCGCCGCCCTCGCGCACCATCAGGCGCAGCCCCGCGCCCGAGACCTCCCCGCGCGCCGCCGCCGGCCGCACGAGCAGGCCCACCCCGCCGCCTGCGCGCGCGGCCAGGCGCAGGCGCTGGCTGGCCGCGGCCGGGAGGTGCGGCACCCGCGCCACGGCCACCGAGACGGCGCTGGAGCGCAGGACCTCGTCGAGGCACGGGAGCGCGTCCTGCGTGCGCGGGCGCAGGAGCACCAGGCGCGTCAGGTCCAGCCCCGCCTGCGCCAGCGCCGGCGGGTAGAGCGCCAGCCCGGCCGGGTCGAGCGGGTCGACCACCACGGCCGTGCGCGCGGGCGCGCGCGCCTGGAGGCCGGCCGCCAGGCGCAAGGCCAGGCGCAGCGCCCCGGCCGCCTGCTCGCCCAGGACCTCGACCAGCGACCCCGCCTCGACCCCGCCGCCGGGGAGGTGGCGGTCGAGCGCCGGCAGCGCCGGCAGGCACGCCCCCCGCTCGCGCTCGAGCGCGCTGCCGCGGCGCAGCGCCTGCTCGAGCCCGGGCCGCGCGGCCTTGCTGCTCCCCCCGTTCGCGCGGCCGTTCGCTCGGATGACCATCTCCTCCTCCTGCTCTCCTCCTGCCTGCGAGGCCGCCCGAACTCCGGACGAACCACGACCCGAACAGATCCTAAACCGACCCACCGACAGCCCCGGAGGCCGCCCACAAGCCCTTGAGGCGGCGAGGCCGGCCTGCCAGGCGGCGCACCGCCGCACGTCCGTCCCGGGGCTGTCGGAGTCGTTCGGTATCTGTTCTGGCCATGGACCGTCGCGTCGATGCCCCGCCTGACCCGCCGTGCTACGCTCGGGCTGGTTCGACGCCTCAGACGGACGAGGAGCGCCCGTGCACCGCCCCACCCCCGAGGTCGACCCGGAGCTGGGGGCCGTCGACGCCGACGGCTTCCCGCGCGAGGGCGCGTTGAGCTACGACCAGGCCGACCTCGCCTTGCTGCTCGGCTCGAGCCTGCGCCACCACCGCGACCAGGCCCGCCTGGACTGGCACCTCGAGCTCAACGAGCGCGTGGACTTCCTCGACGCCGCCGGGCGCAAGCAGTGGGTGTTTCCGGACCTCTACGTGGTCGTGGGGCTGCGTCAGCAGCGCCGCCGCGGCCCCTTCCGCACCTGGGTCCTCGAGCGGCGCCCGAACGTCGCGTTCGAGTTCGCCACGGCCGGCTCCCTCACGGATGACCAGGGCGAGAAGCGCGAGAAGTACCGCCTCATGGGCGTCGACGAGTACTTCATCTTCGACGTGGACGGCGTCGACGTTCCGGGGCTGCTCCAGGGGTGGCGCCTCGACGAGCACGGCGATCATCAGCCGATCCCGCGCCTCCCCTCGGGTCGCTTCCACAGCCGACCGCTCGACCTCGAGCTCGCCGCCGTGCCCGAGCGCCTGGCCCCGGGCGGCTTCGCCCTGCGCGCCTTCCGACCGGGCGGCGACGTCCCCCTGCCATCCGAGCGCGAGGCCGAGGCCCTGCGTGCGCTGCAGAGCAGGGACGCCGCGCTCGACGCGGCCCGCGCGCGCATCGAGGCGCTCGAGGACGCCCTGCGGCGCCGAGATCCGCCCGATGGCATGTGACCGACGGACGCGGCGGCAGGAGCAGGTGGCCGCGTGGGTCACCGACCTCGCCTCGCCCGCTGACGACGTCGCTCAGGCAGCCATCCAGGAGCTCTGGAACCTCGACGAGGAGGATGGCGCGGCGGCCCCCCTCCTGCTCGAACTCCTCGCCAGGCGCGACGTGCCGCCGGAGCGACGGGTGTTCGCGGTCCGCTTCATCGGCCTGATCGGTCGAGGCGCGTCGGAGGTGGCGCCGGCCCTCCTCCAGCTCGTCGCTGATCCCGGCGAGGACCTCGACACGCGGCGGTGGGGCGCGGACGCGCTCGGGCGCATCGACGGCCCCGGTGACGCGACGCTCGCGGTCCTGCGTCCGCTCGCGCGCTCGGCGGACCCCTGGTCGCGGCTCCTGGCATCGGGCGCGCTGCTCAAGCTCCGCCCCGACGACCCCGCACCGCTGGCGGAGCTGGGGCAGGCCAGAACCAGCGAGGACCTCGCCCTCCACTCCTGGGGCCTCTCACTCACCGTCGAGGTGTGCGAGACCTGCCCGGCCGCCGCCCTCGCCTTGCTCGACTGGCTCGACCACTGGAATGACGAGCACGTGGAGGAGATCGGCCGGGCCCTGGCCCGGGTTCCGATCGCACCACGCCTCATGGCGGCGCTGACGTCTCCTCGCGCCGACCTGCGCCGCAACGCGCTCGAGGTCCTCGGGTCCCACGTCCTCGATCCGGACCTCGTCGTCGCGGCCGCGACGGCCGCGCTCTCCGACCCCGAGGAGGAGGTCCGCTGGAAGGCCGCCGGTGCCCTCCACCGCCAGCACGCCCTGGGCGCAGACCTCGCGCCCGCGCGCGAGGCCCTGCGCGCGGTCGCCGGGGGCGTCGAGCCCGAGCACTTCGGGGCCCGGCGTCTGTGCCAGGCGCTCCTCGAACAGCTCGGCGACTGAGCCCCAGCCCCGGACGGGCTTTGCGCCGCGCCCGCCGGGGCGTCGGTCGGCGCCGTAGACTGAGCCACTGGCCGGAGCGCCGCCTCCCGGGCGGGTCCGGCCGGGGTGGCCATGCGCACGCGCCTGTCGATCACGCTCGAGCCGGGGCTGGGGCTCGACCCGCCGCCGGTGGTCGAGCTGCAGAACTGGTTCGACCGCCCTTACGACAACGCCGTGGCGACGGCGCGCACCTGCTACTCCTCGAAGGTCATCTACCCCGAGGACGTGTCGAAGAGCGAGAAGGCGCGCGAGCTGCGCGACCGCATCGCCGGGTCGACCTACCAGGCCGGCCACCACACGACGATCCAGCACCCGACCTTCCAGTTCGTGCTCCGGCGCGTCTCGCGCCAGCTCATCTGGTCGTTCCTCCACCAGCACCCGTTCTACAACTCGGAGCAGGTGTCGCAGCGCTACGTCAAGGTCAAGGAGGGCAACTACACCGTCCCGCCCCTGCCCTCGGCCGAGGCGCGCGCCGTGTTCGACGACGCCGCGCGCGCGCAGATGGCCGCCTACGAGCGGCTGATCGAGCTCCTGCGCCCGACGGTCGAGCGGGAGTACTTCCAGGTGTTCCCCGCGCGCCGGCGGCGCGCCGAGCGCTGGGCCGGGGCCGTGGAGAAGCGCCTCTACGAGGCGGCGCGCTACGTCCTCCCCGTCGCCACGCACGCGCACCTCTACCACACCGTCTCGGGCCTGACGCTGCACCGCTACCGCCGGCTCGTCGACCTCTACGACTGCCCGGCCGAGCAGCGCGCCGTCGTGGGCGCCATGGCGCGCCTCGTCGAGCAGGTCGACCCGGACTTCTGGAAGCACGCCGACGACCCGCTGCCGCTCGAGGAGACGCTCGAGCACGCGCTCTTCACCCGCTTCCACGGCGCGCAGGGCGACGCGGGCACGACGCGGGCGTTCGTGGCCGAGTTCGACGCGCGCCTCGACGGCCGCCGCTCGCGACTCCTCGACTGGAAGGTCAACGGCGAGGCGTCGCTGGCGCAGTCGGTGCGCACGGTCCTCGGCCTGCCGCGCGAGCGCCTCCCCGACGACGAGGCCCTGCGCCTCGTCCTCGACCCGGCCGCGCACCGCGCCCTCGCCGGCGGCGCGCTCAACCTGTCGACGCACCTCAAGCTCACGCGGGCGCTGCACCACCCGCACTTCACCTTCGCCAAGAAGCTCTCGCACACCGCCGACAGCCAGGACCAGCGCCACCGCATGACGCCCGGCGCCCGGCCCATCCTCGCCGCGCACGTGCTCCTCGACGACGAGCCCGACGTGGTCCTGCCCGAGGCGATCGTGCGCACGCCGGCCGCCCACGAGGCGTTCCTCGAGGCCGCCCGCGACACCCTCGCCGCCATGCGCCGCCTGCGCGACCTGGGCGCCACCCCGGAGGCCTGGCAGTACCTGCTGCCGAACGCCGCCGCCGTGCGCTTCGAGGAGTCGGGCGACCTCCTGAACTTCCACCACAAGTGGTCGCTGCGGCTCTGCTTCCTCGCGCAGGAGGAGATCTGGCGCGCGTCGCGCGAGGAGGTCCTGCAGGTGCGCGAGGTCCACCCGACGATCGGCGCGCTCATCGGCCCCCCCTGCTGGACCCGCCGGCGCGCCGGCGTGACCCCCTACTGCCCGGAGGGCGACCGTTACTGCGGGGTGCCGGTCTGGAGCCAGGATGTGGCCGAGCACAACCGCCTGATCTGACCGAGGATCGGCCAACAGGACCGAAATCGTCCAATTCGCGCTGACTTTTGCCCCACCCGACGGCCGTGTAGATTCGGTAACGGTCGGGGCGGTGCTCCAGCGTGCAGAACCCACACGTCGCATCGGCGCACGGACGGCGCGTCCGGGTGGTCCTCGTCGACGCCCACCCGGTCGTCCGCTACGGCCTCACGCAGGCCCTCGCGGGCGAGCCGGACTTCGAGGTCGTCGGCTCGACGGGCGACCCGGGCGAGGCGACGCTCATGGCCGGCGCTCTCCGTCCTGAGGCCGTCATCCTCGACCTCGCGTTCCCCGAGCGCGGGGGGCTCGACCTCGTCCGCGAGCTGCGCGCGGCCTGTCCGGAGGCGACCCTCCTCGTCTTCTCGAACCACGACCACGACCTCTACGCCGAGCGGGCGCTCCGGGCCGGCGCCAGCGGCTACGCGTCGAAGCGCGACGAGCTGCCCGCCGTCGTACACGCCCTCCGGCGGGTCCTGTCCGGCCCCGTGCCCGGCGCCGTCGGCCGCCCGACCCAGCCGGACGCGGCCAGCAACGGGCCGCGCCTCACCGACCGCGAGCTGCAGGTGCTCGAGCACCTCGGCCGCGGCCTGCGCAGCCGCGAGATCGCTGCCGCCATGGGCCTGAGCGAGAAGACGATCGAGGGCTACCGCGCGCAGCTCCGCGCCAAGCTCGGCCTGCCCGACGCGGCCACCCTGCTGCAGCACGCGATCCGCTGGGTGCGCCTGGGGGAGTGACCCGGGTCGTGCTCACCGTCAGACCCGGCAACGCGTGAGCTGGGTCGTGTCGCCCTGCCGGCGCCGCTCCAGCACGCGGTCCGCCAGCGCGGCGGGGGCGATCTCCCGCTCGACGGCGTCGGCCGGCGCGAGGCCGGCGACCGCCTCGCGCGCTGCGGCGTCGCCGGCCTCGACGAGGACGAACGCCCGCAGCGTCCGGTCGAACTGCCGCACCTCGGCCAGCGCGTCCAGCCCGTCCATGCGCGGGAGCCGGGCGTCGAGCACCGCGACGGCGGGGTACCAGCCGTCGGGCTGCGTGACCTGGCGGCCGAGGAGCTCCAGGAGCTCGAGGCCGTCGTCGACCTGGATCACGCCGCCGCCGCGCCGCACGAGCAGGCTCACGAGCGCGTCGCGCCGCGCCGCGTCGGCGAGCGCCACCGCCACCCGCAGCGGGCCCGCCTCCGGCGGCTGCCGATGCGCCTCCAGCGCGCGCTCGACGGCGGCGCTGACCGCCGGGAGCCGGTCGTCGACCACGTGCGCCGCGCCGAGCCGCTCCTTCACGCGCGCGGCGCCGACGAGGACGAGCGCCGGCGGGGACGGCCCGACGGCGACGTCCTCCAGCAGGGGCAGCACGTCGGGGGTCGCGGCATCCGCGACGATCAGGTCGATCCCGCGCCCGCCGCTCGAGCGCTCCGCCACCAGGCACCAGAGCGTCTCCTCCGCGGTCGCGGCGTCGAGCACCGCGAACCCGTCGTCCTCGAGCCCGGCCGCCAGGGCGCGGCGGCGCGCGGAGCTCGACGAGACGACCAGGACGCGGGCCGGGGCCGCGAGGCGGCCGTGCCGAGTGTCGCGCAGGCGCGGGTCGTGTCGCTCCATGACGTCCTCCTCGCCGCGGCCCACGAGCACGAGTCAGGCCGGAGCGGCCACGCCGCCGCCTCCGCGCGGCTTCCGACGACGAGGCGACGCGAGGGGCAGGGCGTTTCCGGACGCCTGCAGGTCGACCTGACGCACCCCCGGGCGCGTCCGCGGACGAGTTCGCGCGAGGGTCAGCGCGGCGCACGGGTCTCGCGCGGGACGAGGCGCCACCTGACCGCCACGCGCGCGCCGACCGCGAGCAAACCGGGCTCGACCGGCGGGCCGTCGGCCGCAAGGGCGCGCATCTCGGCGAAGGGCCGCGGTCCGTGGTGCAGGTCGTCGAGGGCCTCGACCTCGAGCACCTCGCCCAGCGCCAGTCCCAGCGCCGCGGCGAGGGCCTCGGCGCGGGCGCGCGCGTCGGCGGCCGCGCGGCGCAGGGCCTCCTCGCGGGCGGCCGCCGCGTCGCGCAGCTCGAGCCGCACCGCGGCGACCTCGTTCAGGCCCGCGGCCACCCCGGCGTCGACGAGCGCGCCGACCTGCGCCGGGTCGTCGAGCCGCACCTCGAGCGTCTGCCGCGCGCGGTAGCCCGTGACCTGCGGGCGGTCGCCGCGCCCGTGCTGGTAGACGGGCGACAGGTCGATCGACCCCGTGCGCACCTGCTCGCGCGCGACCCCGAGGGCCAGGACGCGCTCCAGCGCCGCGCGCATGCGCCCGTCGGCGTCGCCCTGCGCGGCCGCCGCGTCCCGCGCCTCGCTGACCACCCCGAGCACGACCACCGCCTGGTCGGGCGCGGCGCTGGCCTCCCCCTCGCCGGTCACCTGGAGCGTCGCCGGACCGTCGTCGGCGGCCGCGGCGAGCGCCGCCAGGAGCGGGAGGGCCAGGAGCGCGCGGGGAGCGGTCATCGGAGCACCTCTGCCCGCCAGATCACGCAAACCGCGCGGCCGACCTGCCTCCCCGGACGGCCGTCGCCGGGCGGGACGCCGGCGTCCCCGGCGGGCGGACCATTGCGTCTCGCCGCGCGGCGGGCGAAACCAGGGCGGCCAGGAGTGACGATGCACCACCACCACGAGGGCCTCGGCTGCGGCCGGCGCGCCGCCGGCGCGGGCGACCGCACGCGCCCCTTCCGCCTGCCCGGCGCGCGGCCGCGCTTCCTCCCCGACCGCCCGGCCCGGGTCACGCACTACCGCCTCGACGTGAGCCTCGACCTGCCCGAGCGGCGCCTCGACGGGACGGCGACGCTGTCGCTCCACTTCCAGCGCGGGGCCGACCGCGTGCGCCTCGACGCGGCGGAGCTCGACGTGGCGGACGTCCGCTGGGCCGACGCGCCCGGGCAGGCGCTCGCCTTCGACGTGGCCGACGAGGCGCTCGTCGTGCGCCTCGACGCGCCGGTCGTCGCGGGCGCGCGGCGCGACCTGGTCGTGCGCTACGCCACGCGCCCGCGCCGCGGCCTGCACTTCGTCCTGCCCGACCGCGAGCACCGCCAGCGCCAGGCCATGGCCTGGACGCAGGGGCAGGACGAGCACGCGCGCGCCTGGTTCCCCTGCCTCGACACGCCGCGCGACCGGGCGACGACCGAGGTGATCGCCGAGGTCCCCGAGCCCATGGAGGCGCTGAGCAACGGCGTCCTCGTGGCCCAGGAGCCCGGGTCGCGGCCGCGGACGCGCCGCTTCCACTGGCGCCTCGACCAGCCGCACCCGCCCTACCTGGTCACGCTCGTGGCCGGGACCTTCGCCGCCCTCGACGACCGCTGGGAGACGCCCGACGGGCGCGTCGTGCCCCTGCGCCTCCTCGTGCCCCCGCGCCTGGCGCCGCTGGCCGGGCGGACCTTCGCGCCGACGCGCGCGATGATGGACCACCTCTCGGCCTGGACCGGCGTGCCGTTCCCGTGGCCGCGCTACGACCAGGTCGTCGTCGAGGAGTTCACCTTCGGCGGCATGGAGAACACGACGCAGACGACGCTCACGGCGCGCACGCTCCACGACGCGTCGGTGGCCGAGGACTTCACGTCGGACCACCTCGTCGTGCACGAGCTGGCGCACCAGTGGTTCGGGGACCTGGTCACCTGCCGCGACTGGTCGCACGCCTGGCTCAACGAGGGGTTCGCCACCTTCTGCGAGGCGCTGTGGGAGGAGCGCGCCCGCGGGCGCGACGCCTACGACACGGCGGTCCTCGACATGCGCGAGCAGTACCTCGAGGAGGCGGACGCCCGCTACGCGCGCCCGCTGGTGACCCGCGCCTTCCACGCGCCGATCGACCTCTTCGACCGTCACCTCTACGAGAAGGGCGCCCTCGTCCTGCACCACCTGCGCGGGCTCCTCGGCGACGACGACCTGCGCGCCGGCGTGCGCCGCTATCTCGAGGCGCACCGGGCCGGCGGCGCGGTCGAGACGGTCGACCTCGAGCGGGCGCTGTTCGACGAGACCGGCCGCGACCTGGGCGCCTTCTTCCGCCAGTGGGTGCACCGGAAGGGCCACCCGGCGCTGAAGGTCTCGTTCGAGCACGACGCGGCCGCGGGGCTGGGCCGGGTCACGGTCGAGCAGACGCAGGCCGGGGCGCCGTTCGAGCTCGAGCTGGACCTCGTCGTCGTGCGCGGCGCGGCGCGCGAGACGCACCGCCTGCGCCTCGGCGGCCGCAAGGACGTGGCCTCGCTGCCGATGGCCGCGCCGCCCGACCGCCTGGTCGTCGACCCGGACGGCTGGCCCTGCGTCACGCTGGAGCTCGACCTCCCGGCCGCCTGGCTGCGCGCCACGCTGCTCGAGGAGGCGCGTCTGATCCCGCGGGCGCGCGCGGCCGCCGCCCTGGCGAAGAAGGGCGGCCGCGAGGACGTCGACGCCCTGCGGCGGGCCCTGGCGCAGGAGGGCCCTTACGGCCTGCGCGGGCGCGTGGCGCGGGCGCTCGGCGAGGTGGGCACGACCGAGGCCCGCCGGGCGCTCGAGGCGGGGCTCGAGACCGTGGCCGACCCTCGCGTGCGGGCCCGGATCGCCGACGCCCTGGGCGGCTTCCCGGGCGACCCGGCCGCCGGCGACGCGCTGGCGGCGATCCTCGCCGGCGACCGCTCGCCGCTGGTCGAGGCGGCGGCGGCGCGGGCGCTCGGCCGTGTGCGCACGCCCGGCGCGCGCGAGGCGCTCGCGACGACGCTGGCCGCGCGCGAGAGCTGGAACGACGTCGTCCGCCGCGGCTGCCTCGAGGGCCTCGGCGCCCTGTTCGACCCGGACGCGCTCGACGCGTGCCTGCCCTGGCTGGCCTACGGCAAGGGCGAGTGGACCCGCTACGCGGCGGCCCTGGCGGTCGGCGCCCTGGCCGACGCGGGCGGGATGACCACGCGCACGCGCGTGGTCGAGGCCCTGACCTCGCTCCTGCGCGACCCGGAGCTCCACGCGCGGATCGGCGCGATCGAGGGGCTCCAGGCCGCCGGGGACCCGCGGGCGCTGCGCGCCCTCGACCGCGTCGGCGACACGGACGTCGACGGGCGCGTGCGTCGCCTGGCCCGCGAGGCCATGCGCGCGATCCGCGAGGGCCAGGACCGCGCCACGCGCGAGGGGCGCCTGCGCCGCGACCTCGACGCCCTGCGCGAGACGTCGCGCAAGCTGCGCGACCGCCTCGAGCGGCTCGAGGCCATCGTCGACGCCCGCCTCCCCGGCCCCGGGCCGCACGACGGGCTGCCGGGGCGGCGCGAGCGCGGCGGCGGCGGCGGCGGGCGGGAGGAGCGGGACGTGTTCCGGGGGACCGAGGGGCTCCAGGAGGGGTAGCGAGGACCCGCCCCCTGACATCCATTCGACGCAGAGGTCGCAGAGGAGGCGCAGAGATCGCAGAGGGAAGGGGGGTGGGAACGTGAGGGTTCTTCTCCGTGTCCTCCGTGCCCTCCGTGGTGAGTCCTTGCCTTGGTTCCGGCTGGAGGCCGGGTCAAGATCCGAAGGCCAAGCAGCGCAGCGGAGGGGGACTCGCCCCGCAGCTCTGCGAGCTCTGCGGCTCCTCGGCGCTCTCTGCGTCCAATGAGAGGCCAGGGCGCCCGCGCCCCGTGAGCACGGGCGCGAGGAGCGTCGCGCCTCGTTCCCCCGCTACAATCCCCCCGTGACCCGCCCCCTGCGCGTGTTCATCTCCGCCGGCGAGCACTCGGGCGACTCGCACGGCGCGGCGCTGGCCAAGCGGCTGCGCCAGCGCGCGCCGGACGTCGTGATCGAGGGCCTCGGCGGGCCGCTCATGCGCGAGGCGGGGGTCGAGCTGCGCATGGACTTCGTGCAGCACGCGGCCATGGGGCTCCTGCCCGTGCTGAAGAAGCTGCCGCTGTTCCGCGGCGTGCTGCGCGAGACGGCGGCGCACCTGCGCGCGCACCCGCCCGACGTCCTCGTGCCGATCGACTACCCGGGGTTCAACCTGCGCCTGTCGGGCCGGGCCAGGGAGGCCGGCGTGCCCGTCTGCTACTACGTGAGCCCGCAGGTGTGGGCCTGGCGGCCGGGCCGGATCCACCGCATCTCCCGCCTCGTCGACCACATGATGACCCTGTTCCCCTTCGAGGTCCCGCTCTACGAGGCGGTCGGCGTGCCCTGCACGTTCGTCGGGCACCCGCTGTTCGACGAGCTGCGCACGCGCCGGCCGTCGCCCGCCTTCCGCGCCGGCCTGGGCCTGGCGCCGGACGTGCCGCTGCTCGGGCTGCTCCCCGGCTCGCGCCGCCAGGAGGTCGAGCGCAACCTCCCCCTCGAGCTGCGCGCCGCGGCCCTGGTGGCGAAGGAGGACCCGCGCGTGCGCTTCGCCGTGCCGGTGGCGCAGCCGTCGCTCCGGCCGCTCGTCGAGGGCCTCGTGGCCGAGCACGCGCCGGGCGTGCCGATCGCCGTCCTCGACGGCAAGGCCAGCGACATCGCCCGCGTCGCGCGCGCGGCGATCTGCGCCAGCGGCACGGCCACCCTCGAACTCCTGCACTACGAGTGCCCCATGGTGATCGTCTACCAGGGCACCTGGGCGCAGGAGCTGCTCGTGCGGCCGCTCCTCATCACGAAGTGGATCGGCCTGGTGAACATCCTCGCCCAGAAGGAGGTCTGCCCCGAGTTCGCCGGCGCCCGCGACGCCTCGCCCGACATCGCGCGCGCCGCGCTGGGCCTCCTCGGCCACGGTCGGGCGCGCAAGCGCTGCCTCACGGCCATGAAGGCCCTGCGCCGCGACGTCGACCGCAAGGGAATCCACGGGCGGGCGGCCGAGACCGTGCTCGCCGTGGCCCGGGCGCGGGCGGCGGCCCACCCCTCGGGGTGCGCCTGATCCCCGCCGCCGACCCGCTGGCCATGAGCTTGTCGCCGGTCGCCTGGCTACACTGGTCGACGTCGGACGCGGACGGGGGGGAGCGCGGTCGGCCGATGTCGGACGACTACCTCAGGCAGCTCGAGGCCCGCTGGCGCGAGACAGGCGACGCGCCGGACGAGGCGCGGCTCCTGCTCGAGCGCATGCGCGCGGGCCTCCTCGGGCGGCCGCGGCTGGAGCTGGCGGCGTTCCTCGGCCACGAGGCGGCCCGCATGGCCCTCCCGGCCAGCCCGACGCTCGACGGCCCCGAGCCCACGCGGCTCGCCGACGACCTGTGGCCCTGGGGCAAGGAGGCCGCGGTGGCCGGCGCCGTGGCCGCCGCGCACGCGGTCGTCGCCGAGCCCGCCCGCGACCCGCGCCCGCGCCGGGCCGTCAGGCCGCCGCCGCCTGGGTCCACTGCCCGTGCGAGGCGCACGTGGCGCAGGCCCGGCGGGCCGGCGACGCGGCCCTCGAGGCGGCCGGGATCGCCCACGCCAGCGCCCCGCCGGCGCCCGGCCGCTTCGCCGCCCTCGCCGCGCACCACGCGGCGATCGGGGCCGCGGCCTGGCCCGTGCCGGTGGCGCTGAAGCACGCCTTCCGCGCCGTGAAGTACGCCGAGGAGGCGGCGCTCGCCGGCGGCCTCCTGCGGCGCGACGAGCTCACGGCGATCATGTGCCAGGCGCTGACCCTCTGGGCCCTGGGGCCCGAGCACGCCGAGGAGCCCTCCGGTTGAGCGACGCACCCCCGCCCTCGCCGCCGTCGCGGCGCATCACCGGCCGCATCACCGCGGAGCACGTCTCGGCGACGCTCGAGGAGTTCCTCGTCCGCGCCTCCACGCGCGGCGAGCTGGCCGTGGCCGCCGCACGGGCGGTGCTCTGCGCGCTCCTCCTCCTGCGCATCCTGATCGCCTATGGCGACGAGCTGCGGGCGCTCGAGGTCAAGCCCTGGTTCTCCGCCGCCGGCCTGTCGGCGGGGCTCGCCTTCTCGCTCCACTCGCTCTCGCGCCTGCGCGCGCCCGGCGCGCCCCTGCGGCTGACCCTCTCGGTGCTCGTCGACACGGCCGTCGTCATCGTGGCCCTCTCGCCGATCGTCGTCTGGCCCCACGGCGACTACCGCGGCGTCCTGCGCGAGTTCGACGCCGCCGGCATCCTCCTCGTCGTCGTGGCCACCGGCGCCCGCCTCTACCCCCGCGTGGCCGTCGTGGGCGCCGCCTCGAACGCCCTGGCGCTCACCGGCTTCCTCCTCCTCGACCAGCTGCGGCACCCGACGCTCGTCGGCTATCCGGCGGGCGACGTGATCCTGGCCTTCGCCCTGCTGATCGGCGCCTCGACGCTGGCGTTCGCCGTGGCCAAGGGCACGCGCCTGCTCGTGGCCGAGGGCGCCGAGGCCGTCCTCAAGGCCGAGCGCGCGCGGCAGCGCCTGGGCGTCTACGTGTCCGAGGAGGTCGCCGCGGCGCTCGACTCGAGCGACGACGACCCGGCCCTCGGCGGCGCGCGGCGCGAGGTGGCCGTGCTGTTCTCCGACCTGCGCGGCTTCACGCGCTTCGCAGAGAAGCTCGAGCCCGAGGCCCTCGTGGGCGAGCTCAACGCCTACCTCGACGCCATGGTCACCGCCGTGCGCGCCGAGGGCGGCGTGATCGACAAGTTCATCGGTGACGCCGTCATGGCGCTGTTCGGCGTGCCCCAGGCCCGCCCCGACGCGGCCGCCGCCGCGATCCGCGCCGCCGCCGCCATGCAGCGCGCCCTGCGCGAGCACAACGAGGTCCGCGCGCGCGCCGGTCGCCCGCCGCTGGCCCACGGGATCGGCGTGCACTACGGGCCCTGCGTGTGGGGGAACATCGGCACGCAGGAGCGCATGCAGTACACGGTGATCGGCGACGCCGTGAACCTGGCCAGCCGCCTCGAGTCGGCGAGCAAGGAGCTGGGCGTGCCGGTCGTGATCTCCGCCGACGCGGCGGCGCATCTCGGCTACGACGACCGCACCCCGGTGCTCGCCCCCCGCGGCACGCTCCAGGTGCGCGGCCGCGAGCAGGAGCTCGAGGTGTTCACGTTCGTCGACCCCGAGCTGAGCTGACCAGGAGGCGCTCCTCGACGCCCCAGCGGCGCAGGACCTCCCGCGTGCGCACGTGCACGCCGGCCGCCTTCGAGTGCGCGCTCGTGGTCGGACTGCGCTCGAGCACGACCGAGCGCACGCCGTGGCGCGCGAGGCCCAGCGCGAGGGACAGGCCGACCGGACCGGCGCCGACGATCGCCACGGGGACGTCCACGACCGCGCTCCGCGCCCCCCTACTTCCATTGGACGCGACGGGTGACGTTCGCCCAGCCACCTGCGAGCGCGGTCAGCGAGGGTCGCCCGGACGTCGGAGCTGAGGATGCAGGGTGAGGAGGTCGAGGAGGCAGGCGCGCGCCTCGTCGTCCCCCAGGTTCGCGCCGTCGCGGTAGAAGTCGGCGGCGATGCCCAGGTCGCGCTGGACGCGAAGGTCGCCGCTCTCGACGAGCCGTCCCAGGCGGACCGCCGCGCGCCGTCCGCCCTGCCGGACCGCCTCCTGGAGGAGGTCGATCCCTCGGCGGCCGTCGCCGGCCTCCAGCAACCAAAGCCCGACGAGCCCCCGGGCTTCGATGTGGCCCACATCGAAGGCTCGCTTCACGAGCTCGCGCCCCGCCGCCGGGTCGCGCCGGACGCCGGCCTCGCCGTAGTAGGTCACGCAGCCGAGGAGGTAGAGCGCGTCGGGCGCGCCCTCCGCCGCCGCCTCGCGCAGGAGGGTGACCGCCCGGGCGGGGTCCCGGGGCACGCCGCCGCGCCCCTCGAGGAGGAACGCGGCGAGCTGGGCCTTCGCCTCGCCGTGCCCCGCGTGCGCGGCGCGGCAGAGGAGGCGCGCGGCGCGCACCAGGTCGGGCGGCGTGCCGGCGACGTTGCGGTCGATGATGCGCGCCAGCCTGAACATGGCGTCGGTGTCGCCCAGGTCCACGCTCTCCTGGAGCGCCGCCAGCCGCCCGGCGAGGTCGCCGAGCTGGCGGGCGAACTCGGCCTGCTTGCCGAGGACATACCAGTCGATGGGGTAGGCGGCCCGCAGCCGCTCGAACGCCTGCGCGACCTCCTGCCGCACGGCGGGCTGCTGGAAGTAGCGCATCTGCGCGTCGTGGGGGAGGTCCGACGTGAGCTGCTCGTGCGCGAGGATGACGAGGAGGTAGCGGTTCGGCTCCTGGGGCGTCGCGGCCACGGCCGCCCGGGCGAACTCGAGCGCGTCGCGCTCGCCGCCGAACCACTTCGGCAGGAGGAACGTGACCATCTTCTCGTGCGCCACGGCCTCGGTCGGGTCGGCGGCCTCGGCCCGCCGCAGGTACTCGAACGCCTTGTCCCGGCCCAGCGACAGCCCCATGGCCACGGTGATCAGCGCGGCCGGCGCCGCGTGCGAGCGGGGGTCGAGCATCATCGCGCGCTCCAGATCGGCCTTCGCCAGCAGGAGGCGCTCGCGCATGACCCGCCAGCCCTCCTCGGTGACCTCGCGGGCCCACCCGTAGCCGCGCGCCTCCCACGCCCACGAGATCCGCGCCTTGCCGCGCGCGCTGAGCGCGCGGGAGCTCTCGGGCTTGGCCGCCACCCAGGCGTCGAGGTGGCCGGCCTTCAGGTATCCGAGCCAGCCGAGGCTCTCCTGGTAGCTGACGTAGCGCCCGCGGCTCACGCCCGGGACGCGCGAGTCGGCCTGGAGCTCGTCGAACACCGCCTCGAGCCGGTCGAAGTCCCGCGCCAGGAGCGCCGCCTGCACCTCCGCGAACCGGTAGACGGGCTGCGGCGGGTGCGTCTCGAGGGGGCACAGAACCGGCTCCGCGCCCTGCTGCTGCCCGCGCGCGGACGGGGCCAGCAGCAGCAGGCAGAGCGTCGTCGCCAGGGCTCGTGGCATGGTCCCCTCGTCGGCAGACTACGTCGCCGGTTACGAGGCTTGCAAGGGAACGCCGGCCGAGCCCGCCGGCAGGCGCGGGCGCGCCCACCAGGTAGCCTCCGACTACAGAGGGTCGATTGTGGCGATCGTCTACCCCGACCGCGCGACGCGCGATCGGGCGCTGCCGGCCGACGTCGGCCACGCGGGCCGGCGCGCCGTGTCCTTCACGCCGCTCCGGGTGGTCCTCACGGAGGTCGAGCCCGAGCTGCTCCTGGCCGCGGGCGGCCCGGCGCTGGTCGCTCTGCCGCTCGTCGGGCCGGAGGAGCAGGTCCGGGGGCACGCGCGCGAGTGGCTCGCGCTGGCGTGCGCCCAGGCCGATGACCGCGAGGGGGCCGCGCGGGCGAAGGACCTGTTCCTGAAGCTCCTGGCGTGGCGCCTGGGTACAATCTCGATCGAGGAGCTCGAAGGGCTGGAGGGCGTCATGGAAGAGACCGCGACCGGGCAGGCGCTCCTGCGGAGAGGCGAGGAGCGCGGCCGCGCCGAGGAGTGTCGCCGCGCGATCGCCCTGGTGATCTCGACCCGCTTCGGCGCGGTGCCCGACTGGCTGTCGGAGCGGCTCGCCGGCGAGGTCGACCTGGCGCGGCTCGAGGACCTCCTCCGCGCGGCGGCCGTGGCCGAGCAGGTGACGGCCCTCCGCGAGGCCTGAGTCTGTCCCACGGCCAGACGACCGAGGTCCAGCCTGCTCGTCGGCCAAACGAGAGGAGCTGCGCCTGGGAGCACTGACGGACTTCTTCGTCGCGGAGGAGGCGGACGCGTCGAAGGTGGACTCGACGCTCGGTCCGCAGGGCTCCGACGTCCTCCGGGCGAAGAACGTCGATCCGGTCAAGATCGCCGAGCTCGCCCAGGCGCTCGGTCTCCCTGGAGCGGACGACCCGATCGCGTGGCTGGACACGGGCGCGCGACTCGTCGCGGGTGACGACGAAGGCCCCTGGGTTCACGACCTCGCGAACCGCTCCTCATCGGACGCGCCGAGGTCGATCGAATCCTTGATGACGGTCATCGCGACGTCTCGATGCGTTGGAAGCCGGCGTGGGACCAGGCGTAGCGGTCTTGGATCCCGGGCACCGGGCCGGTGATCATGAGCTCGAATCCACTCACCGTCGGGAGGTGCCGGATGGGCTCCAGCGATGCGAGATGGTGCCAAGCCACGACGCCCCCCGCGCCGGAGAGCACGGCGACTTGCCACGGGAGCGGTCCCTGCTGCGCTCGGTGCCACACGACGACCTCGGGGGTCCCGTCGCCGTCGACGTCCAGGAGGCCGTAGCGGTCGATGATCGACCGGAGGCGCTGGAACGTCATGACCCGGTGGCGGCCCCGGGCGTCGGGTCGGAGGATCGCGACGAAGCGGAGGTCGTGGAAGAAGAACGTGTCTCGCCAGGTCGCGACGACCACCAGCTCGTCCCGGCCGTCTCCGTCGAGGTCGACCGCGAACACCTCGTCGTCGCTCACGGCCGTCCACGGCGCCAGGATCCGCGGCAGCAGGTGATCGCGCAGGTAGTTGGAGAACTCGGGGTCTGCGTCAGCCAGGGTCTCCGGGTGCGGCGTGAGGAGGGCGGTGAGCGCTGGTCCCGCCTCCTCGAGGGCTCGGCGCGCCTCGAGACGGAGCGGCGTGAGCGCGCTCCCGGCGTCGAACGGGGACGGGACGACACGGAGCTGACCCTCGAGCTCGCCTGGGCTCACTCGAGCCACCGAGCGTCCCTCGTTCGGCCCCGAGATCACGACCGCGAGGAGGCCCCCCAGCGCGAGAGTGACGAGTCCTCGTGGTCGGAGGCGCCAACCGAACCTCGTCAAGCCACGGTCCATGGCTCTCCTTTCGGCTTCGAAGCTCTCGGGCCTGGAGGTTGTACCGACCGCGCTCGGCTCAGCGCCGCGGCGGAGCGCCGGGCCGGGGGCGGGGACGCGGCGG
>JAHBXY010000066.1 GCA_019636275.1 Planctomycetota bacterium
CCAGCCGCGGGGACCGGCCGGCGGCGCCGTGCGCCTCGCGCAGGAGCAGCGCCTCGCGCAGGGCCTCGCGCGAGAGCCACCCCTCGGCGAGGCCCTGGCGCGCGAGGGCCAGCTCGGCCTGCTCGAACGGGTCCAGGCGCCGCGTCAGGTCGGTCACGGACCCAGGGTGCTCGTCGCGCGGTCGTCGTGCCAGGGCGCGAGGGCGCGCGCGACCCGCTCGGCCTCCGCGCAGGCGCCGACCACGGCCACCAGCCCGGTCCGGCAGGGCGTCGGCGGCGCCGCGGCGTGCACGAAGAACCACAGCGCCTCCTCGAGCGGCTCGTCGTCGTGCCACGTGGTGAGCACCTCGTCGCGCCCCTGCTCCTCGATCACGCGGTCGAAGCGGTCGTGAACGCGCTCGCAGCCTGGCCCCCAGGCGACCGTGTACACGAGCCCGGCGGCGAGCGCGCGGCGGGCGGCCTCGTCCACGGCCGCATCGGGCTCGCTCCGGGCGTCGCAGGCGAGGAGCAGCGTGAACGGCGTCGCCGGCGTGAGGAGCGCCGGCGGCCAGGCAGTGAGGGAGGGCAGCGTCAAGGCGTGGAGCGCGCGTCCGGCATGGGCTCCGAGGGGGCGCGGATGCATGGCCCCCAGGGTAGACGAGGTCCGACGCGTGATCCCGTCGTTGCGGCCCTCGCGCGGGGGTGATTAGGTGAGGGCATGGTCGACCGCGCCCCGGGTGACGACGGCGAGCTGCTCAGCACGCACGAGGTGACGGAGCGGACCGGGCTCTCGCGCCAGGTCCTCTACCAGTACGCCGCCATGGGCCTGATCCAGGCCGCCGGCACGACGCCGGCCGGTCAGCGGCTGTTCACGCCGCGGGTCCTCGAGCACCTCAAGGTGATCAAGGCGCTCAAGGAGTCGGGCTATCCGCTGAAGGAGATCAAGGAGATCTTCTTCCGCCGCGCGCGCTCGTCCTGACGGCGGTCGTTCAGCGCCGGCCCAGCTGACGCAGGCCCTCCTCGGCGAAGCCGGACAGGGCGTGGTCGGCGCCCAGGAGCTCGAGCGCCCGCTCGAGCGACTCCGCCGCGGCCGCCCGCTTGCCCTGGTAGCCCAGGGCCAGCCCGAGCGCGAGGTGCGCCTCCTCCAGGTCGGGGACGAGCTCGAGCGCGTGGCGCGCGTCCGCCTCCGCGCCGGCCGCGTCCTCGCGGCCGCGGCACAGGCGGACGAGGGCGCGGCACGCCCAGCCGCGCGCGTGGTCCGGCGCCCGCCCTACCGCCTCGTCCGCTGCCTGCGCCGCCTGGTCCGCCAGGTCGAGGGCGAAGAGGGCCAGGGCGCGCTCCGTGAGCGCGCGGGGCTCGCCGGGGACGAGGGACAGGACCCAGGTCGCGTCCTCCAGCGCCCTCGCGCCCCGGCCCGCCCGGTTGTGGAGCCGCGCGCGCAGGCAGCGCCCGTCGATCGTCTCCGCGGCCCGCAGGGCCAGCTGGACCGCCGCCTCGGCGTCCACATCCCGACGGAGCCGGAGCAGCGCCTCGGCCCGGACGAGGTGGAGGCGGGCCCGGAGGCCCGCGGGGGCTCGGGCGAGCGCCGCCTCTGCGTCTGCCAGCGCGTCGGCGGGCGCACGACCGACAGCGAGCCGCGCCCGCGCGCGCTGGAGCAGGACGTGCGCCGCGTCGACCGGCGAGAGCCCCGCGGCCGGGTGGCGGGCCTCGACCCGCTCCAGGAACTCGTTCGCCTCCTCGAGCCGTCCGAGCTGCATGAGGAGGAGCACGCAGCCGACGATCGCCGTCGCGTCCGCGGGCTCGAGCGCCAGCGCGCGCGCCAGGTCCGCGGCGGCGCCGGTCCGGTCGCCGATCTGGAGCCGGAGCTGACCGCGGTCGGACCAGGCGCCGGGCGACGTGCCACCGGTCAGCTCGATCCCGCGCTCCAGGTCGGCCAGCGCCTCGCTGAACCGGCCCTGGGCCGTGAGGAGCCCGGCGCGGATGCGGTAGGCGTCGGCGTCGGCGGCCTCGGCCACGAGCGCGTCGGCCGCGCGCAGGGCGCCGGGGAGGTCGCCGGTGACCCTGAGAACCACCGCCCGGGACCTGAGCGCCAGCGCGGACCTGGGGTCGAGGGCGAGCGCGGCGTCCGCGTCGGCGAGCACCGTCACCGTGTCGCCGCCGACGAGGGAGCGTACGTACGCCCGGAGCGCGAGGGTCTCGGCGTGGGGGGCGAGCAAGATGGCGCGGTCGAGGTCGGTCAGGGCGAGCTCGTGAGCCCCCCGCGCCAGGTGCACTCGCGCGCGCCGGGCCCAGAGCGCGGCGGCGTGCGCGGGGCGGTCGGCGAGGACGGGCGCGAGCGCGATCAGCGCGTCGAGGCGGTCGAGCGCGTCCTCGGGCACCAGGCGCTGCTCGCTGGACGTCAGCTGGAGCTGGAGCGCCGCGGCCGCCTCCCGCGCCCGCCACCACGAGGCGAGGGGCAGGCTGGCGGCGGCGACGAGCGACAGCGCGCGCAGGGGGCGCCGGTGGCGCCGCGCCCACAGGCGCGCGCGGGCCAGCGGGCCGGCGCGCCGGGCGACGATCGGCCGGTGGTCGAGGAAGCGGCGCAGGTCGTCGGCGACGGCGCCCGCCGTCGCGTATCGGGCCTCCGGCGCCTTGGCGAGGCAGGCGAGGCAGATCGTCTCGAGGTCCCGCGGCACGTCGGCGCGCAGGCGCGACGGCGGGGTCGGCGCCTGCTCGAGCACGCGGGCCAGCACCTGCAGGGCGGAGGTGCCCTGGAACGGGGGCTGCCCGGTGAGCATCTCGTAGAGGGTGGCGCCGAGCCCGTAGATGTCCGTGCGAGCGTCGACCCGCGCCTGGTCGCCCTCGGCCTGCTCGGGCGACATGTAGGCGGGCGTGCCGATCACCTGACCGGTGACCGTCAGCCCGTCCTCCGGCTCGACCGCCCGGGCCAGGCCGAAGTCGGTCAGGAGCGGCTGTCCCTCCGGGGTGAGCAGGACGTTGTGCGGCTTCACGTCGCGGTGGAGCACGCAGGCGTCGTGGGCGGCCTGGAGCGCGCGCGCGACGGCCTCGGCCACCTCGGCGGCGCGCGCGAAGCCCAGCGGGCCGTCGCGCTGGAGCCCCGCGCGCAGCGACTCGCCCTCGACGAGCTGGAGGCTGAGCCAGGGCCGGCCCTCGTCGACGCCGGCGCCGTGCACGGCGACGACGCCGGGGTGTTGCACGCGCGCGGCGGCGCGCGCCTCGCGCTCGAAGCGGGACAGCTCCTCGGGGTCGGCGGCGGCGGAGTTGATGACCTTGAGCGCGACGTCGCGGCCGAGGCGCGGGTCGCGCGCCCGGTAGACGACCCCCATGCCGCCGCGGCCCAGCTCGCCCACGAGCTCGTGGCCGCCGATCGTGCGCCGCACGAGCGGCGCCCCTCCCGAGGGCGGCGCCTCGTCGAGGGTCTCCGTGAGCTCGGGCGGGGCGAGCGGCGGCGCCCCGGGCGGCAGGCGCTTCGTCGTGTCGCCCGCGAGCGCCAGGGCCGCCTTGACGCTCGGCGGGTCGTCCCCGGCGGCGCGGCCGAGGAGCACCCGCGAGCGCTCGGCCCAGCCGGGCGGGTCCGCCGCCGGCGCCGAGCGGCGCGCGCGCAGCCAGCCAGCGCCCGGGCGTGCGCGCCGCGCAGCGCGGGCCGCCGCTCGGGGGCCACGCGCGCCGCCAGCAGGTCGATCAGGCGCGCCGGGCGCCCCTGCGCGCGGAGCTCCTCGCGCAGGAGGAGCGCCTCGCGCAGGGCCTCGCGCCCCACCCAGCCCCCGGCGAGCGCCAGGCGGACGACCTCGAGCTCTGCCTGCTCGAAGGGGTCGAGGTGCGCCGTCGGGTCGCCGGGGGTCACGCCGCCATGATGGTGAGCGGCGGGCGCGCTCGCCAGCGCCTCAGCAGCACCACGTCCTGGCCGCCCTTGGGACGCCGAGAACGCAGAGGAGGCGCAGAGCTCGCAGAGGCGAGGGCTTCATCAGTCCCTCTCCTCTGCGATCTCTGCGCCTCTCGGCGGCCTCTGCGTCGAAGCGAGCGCCAGGCGCGGGCCTCGCGCTACTCCTCCCGGAGGGGAAGCGCCTCGATGATCCCCCGGCCCGTCGGCGGCTGGAACGTGACCGGCGTCAGGTCGGTGCGCCGGACGGCGTGCCGGCCGGGGGCGCCGGTCTGCGGGTCGACCTCGAACCAGGCGGCGACCGGGTTGAGGGCGTTGCCGAAGTGGTCACGCGGCGCCTTGGCCGTGATCGCCACGAGCGTGACGAAGTTCGTCGGCGCCGCGCCGCCCTCGACCGGCGGCGAGAAGCGGGCCAGCCCGCGCAGCGGGAGCTCGGCGCGGTTCGTCGCCCGCAGGAGCCCGCCCTTGAAGGGGCGCCCGTCGTGGTCGACGCCGTCGGCCCAGCCGTCGGCCACCAGCGTGGCCACCGCCTGGCCGCTCTTGCCGCGCGCGTCGAGCGCCTTGATCGTGAACGCCAGCTTGTCCTGCGCCAGCGACACGGGCGAGCGCAGCTCGACCGACAGGCCGCCGGGCAGGATCACGCCGCGCGCGGCGTCGAACTTCGCCTGGTCGAGGTGCGCCACGACGTCGACCTTCACCGCCCAGATCGGGTTCGTGATGCAGCGGTAGACGTCGGCCGGCGACGTGTTGGCGTCGAGCTTGGTGCTCGCGCCGAGCTGGATCGCCGAGATGCTCCGCACCGGGCCCTCGCGGCTCGGCTCGAGGGGCGCGGTGAACGCCCGCCCGAAGGCGCGCCCGCCGTGCACGTCGAGGAAGCCGTTGGCCTCCAGGCGCCGGCCGGTGCCGGCGGCGAAGGCGCCGCTGTCGAGGTCGGTCTTGTAGATCCCGATCCCGTCGATCGTGCCGTCATAGCGCGTCGGGCGGCCCAGCTCGTCGCGCTGCACGGGGCGGCCGAACTCGTCGTAGTTCGCGTAGGAGTAGCGGAACACCGGCCGCGCGTCGTTGGCGAGCAGCGCCGTGCGCCCGCCGTCGAACGCGCCCGAGCCGCCGATCCGCCCCTCGCGGTCCTTGAAGCGGGGGGCCGACGACAGGTCGTAGACCCCGGCCTCCGCGTCGAAGGATCCGTCGGCGTCGAGCTCGAACCACACCAGCGGGCCGTCGGTGACGACCGACGTCCCGCGGGCCAGGGCGTTCATGTGCGTCGGCGCCTCCTGGCCCTCGGTGGCCACGAAGTTCCTGATCTTCATGAAGGCGCTGTCCTCGAGCTCGAGCGTGCTCACCGTCCGGTCGTTGAGCCCGGCCAGGGCCAGGATCACGGTGGCCAGGCCGCCGACGGTGTAGTTGAAGTCGCCGTGGGCGTCGCTGCCCGCGACCATGTAGTGCTTGCGCACGAAGCGCACGTCCTGGTCGAGCGGGTGGCGGTGCGCCGCGAACATGCGCAGCAGGTAGCGGTAGCGGACGAGCGCCCCGTGGATGTCGTCGTCGAAGGCGTGGCCGGCCTGCCAGCTCGTCGACACGAACGGGTTGAGGTCGTCGACGTACTTGTAGAGCTTGTTGAGCGAGTGCTTGCGGCCCGCGCGGGCGTTCCACACCTGCATGCCCTTGAACACGAAGCTCTTGTCGCTCGCGCGCGCGTAGTTCGACAGCGCGTCGACGAGCTTGTCGACCTCCCAGGGGATCGACGACACCGGGTGCGACGCGAAGGCGAAGGCGTGCTCGTTGCCGGCCTCGCCCTTGGCGAAGTCGCTCAGCACGCCCTCCATCGTCGGCAGGAACAGCGGCGAGGTCCAGCGCCGCCACAGCCGCCCGACCGGCTCCTGAGCGTTCCAGGTGCCGTCGTAGTGGCGCGAGCGGTAGTCGAGCATGTGCACGCCGACGCTGCCGAGCCCGGGCTTCTGGTAGCAGAGCTCCTCGCCCACGCTCTGGCCCAGGAGCTGGCGCATGCGCTGGTGCTCGGTCAGCCCGCCGCTCTCGCGCGCCGACGTCGGCCCGTAGGGCGGCCGGTGCGGGAGCGTGTCGTCGGCCACGTAGAAGGCGTTGTGGTCGGTCGTGACGAGCTTGTCGCGCGCCGCCTCGTAGGTGGGCGCGTCGATCGCGCCGACCGCCCAGGCGCTCTCGACGAGCATGGGGATCGGCCCGCCGTACTTCTGGCGGGGCGCGTCGAGCTCGAGGTCGGCGACGGCGCCGGGCTCGGGGTTGTACCACTCGGCGATCGTGTGGTAGTGCGCGTCGAGGTAGCCGCCCTGGAGGCCCGGGAGGGTCGGCAGCTTCTCCTGGCCGAGCTGCACGCGGAACACCTGCGCGTGCTTGCCCTCCGCCGGGCGCACGATCGCGCCGCGGACGACCTTGCTCAGCTCCCACTCCAGCTCGACGCGCAGGAACACCGCGCCGCCGACGGCCAGCGGCTCGAGCAGCCCGCGCGGCAGGCGCAGGATGTTGTAGCGGCCCTTCATCGTCAGCGGCCGCGGCGCGTCGAGCAGCGCCACCGACTCCTGCGGCTTGCCGTTCTCGTCCAGGCGCGAGACGCCGGGCGCGCCCCAGTACTCGTCGCGCGTCACGTCGTGGTGGTAGAGCCGGCGCGTGCGCACCGTGCCCGCCGGCGCGTACTTGTTGGGCTGCGCGGTGAGCAGCTCGCGGTCGGCGGTCTCCTCGTGCCAGGTGTCGCGCGCGGTGAGCGTGACCTTGTGCAGGAGGAGGCCGTCGGTGCCGGCGACCTCCTCGACGGTGGCCGGGGCGCCGACGCCCGTGCCGGCGACGAGGGCGGCCAGGACGCCCGCGTCGAGGTCGCGCTGGCGGGCGAGCGTCTCGCGCCGCGCGGCCACGGCGGCCTTGCGGGCGGCCGGGGCCTGCGCCTCGAGCTCGGCCAGGAGGCCGAGCTGCAGCTCGTAGAGGCCGGGCCGCGAGGTGCCCGGCTCGGTCAGCGTCGCGCGGCCGCTGCGGGTCGACACGCGGCCGATCGCCGCGCCGAACTCGGCCTCGAAGCGGGCCAGGGCGGCGCGGATCGACTCGTCGGCCTCGGCCTCGGTGCGGGCCATGACGCGCTCGCGGCTGGCGGCCAGCGCCGGCGGCAGGTTCTCGGTGCGCGCGCGGGCGGCCTCGTTCTGGTGCAGCTTGCGCGCGGCCTGCTGCAGGTCGCGATTGAGGGTCTTGAGCGCGCCCTCGAGGTCGTGGCTGATCAGGTTGCGGTAGGCGTCGAAGGCGTCGTCGAGGTCGTCGAGCGCCGCGGCGAAGGCCGCGTCGTCGCGGCCGCCGGCCGCGCCGCGCAGCTTCTCCCACGACGAGCCGAGCGCGCGCCGCGCCTCCCAGCGGATGATCGGCCGCTCGACCGCGTCCGACAGCCACTCGCTGGCGTAGAGGACGAGCACGAGCTGGCCCACGTCGACGGCCCAGCCGCCGGCGCGGGCGATCCGCCCGTGGCGGGCGAGGAAGCTCGCCGCGCGCTGGCCGAGGCTCGTGCGCACGGCGGCGGCGCGCATGCCGTGGGTCATGGCCTCGACGGCGGCCGTGCTCAGGCCGAGCGAGGCCAGGTCGATCGCCACGCGGCGGTCGACGCGGCCGCGGACGAGGTTCGGCAGCAGGTAGCCGGCCGCGATCGTGGCCTGCGCGCGCGCGATCGTGCCGCCGAGCGAGGTGCCGGTCCAGCGCAGGCCGGGGACGTTCTTGGCCCGCCCGGCGACCAGCTCGAAGCCGGCGCGGCCGCCCGCGGCGCCCACGGCGTAGAGGCCGTAGTCGATCGCGAAGTCGGTCGTGAGCATCTTGTCGAAGAAGCGGCGCACGGCCTGGTCGTCGCCCGCGGCCGCCTCGCCGAGCTCCTTGATGAACGTCGCCGCCGTGTAGGTCACGAGGTCGCCGCCGATGCGGCCCGCGACGCCCGTGGCCGTGCGCGCGCGCGAGGTGGTCGAGTTGACCGCGCCGCGGCGGATCGCCAGCGTCTCGTGGAAGGTGGCGTAGCGGCTCGGCCGGCCGATGCTAGGCACGAACACGAGGAACGGCAGGTGCCCGCGGTCGGCCGCCAGGCGCCAGGGGGCGTCGCAGCCGAAGTCGACGTCGCCGGCCTGCCGGTACATCGGGTCGAGCGGCAGGCTCGGGTCCTGCAGCGCCACCTCGAGCGAGTCGATGTCGTCGTCGAGGAGCAGGTCGCCCGGGACCTCGACGTAGGCCTCGAAGTGCACCGGCGTCGACGGCGAGCGGCCGTCGGGGAGCGCCCAGCGGACCTCGCGCACGGCACGCTCGCCGGGCGCCAGCGCCAGCGGCGCCTCGACCACGCGCGCGCCGTCGACGGCGGCCTGGAGGGTGCCCTTGCCGGCGCCGGAGCCGACGTTCTCGACGGTCACCTCGAAGCGGGCCTCGGGCCGCTCGAGCGTGATCGGCTCGACGAGGCGCACGCCGACGACCGCGTAGCTGGCCTGCGGCCGCGCGGTCGCGGTCCAGGTGGCCACGGTCGCGGCCAGGCACGGGGCCATGGGCCCGGTCGCGGCCGGCGCCGGCGCCGCGGTGGCCTCGACCCAGGCGCCGCCCGGACCCTCGGCCGGGACGTTGAAGGCGAAGCTCAGCACCTGCGCGGCGCCGGGCGCGAGGTCGGTGACGGCCTCGGCGGGCGGCGGCGTGCGCGCGCCCTCGGGGGCGGCGGCGACCTGCACGCGCGCGAGCGGCACGTGGCCCAGGTTCGTGACGGTCACCTCGAGGCGCACGGCCTCGCCGGCCGACGGCTGGGCGGGGACGAGGCGCGCCTCGAGGCCCACCTCGGCGTGCTCGGCGGCGGCGCGGGCCACGGCGCCGGCGGCGTCGAGGGCGCGCACGGGGACGCGGCGGGCGAGGACGGTGCCCTCGACCTGCGCGATCGGCGCGGCGCCGGCGCGCAGGCAGCGCTCGAGGGCGGCCGGGTCGAGGGCCGGGCTGCGCGACAGGGCCAGGGCGGCGACGCCGGCCACGAGCGCGGCCGACGACGACGTGCCCTCGGTGAAGCAGGTGCGGTCCTTGTGGGGCGCGGGGACGAACTCGGCGGGCGCGCACAGGTCGACCTCGGCCGACAGGTTCGTGCACAGGGCCAGGCCGTCGCCGCGCGACGACGTCCCGGCGACGGCGAACGCGCCCGGCTCGGCCGCCGGCGAGCGCACCTGGTCGAGGCCGTCGTTGCCGGCGGGCGCGACGACGAGCGCGCCCAGCTTGCGCGCCTGGGCCACGGCGGCGGCCAGCGTCGGCGAGCGGCCGCGGACGCCCAGGCCCACGTAGATCACCTTCGCGCCGCGGTCGGCCGCGGCGACGATCCCGCGGGCCACGCGGTCGAGCGGCGCGCCGCCGCGCTCGTCGGCCACGCGCACGGGCAGGACGCGCGCCTTCGGCGCCACGCCCTCGAAGCCGCTCTTCGCCTCGGGCGACGGGCGGCGGCCGGCGATGATCGCGGCCATGCTCGTGCCGTGCCCGTGCTGGTCGGCGCCGGCGCCGCCCTCCTCGAGCAGGTCGATCGCCGGCTCGCAGGCGCCGCGCAGGGCCACCTGGTTCGGGTCGAGGCCGGTGTCGACGACGCCGACGACCACCTGCTCGCCCTTCGCCGGCGCGTCGAGCCAGGCCTCGGCCAGGCGCAGGGCCGCCTTCACCTCGGCGAGGTCGTGGATGTCCGGCGCGGGCGGCAGCGGGCCGCCGGCGCCCTGGCAGGAGCACCGCCCCGTGCCGATCGACGGCGCGGCCGTGCGGTTGAGCTCGGCCCAGGCCACGCCCGGCAGGCCCTCGAGGGCGCGGACGAGGTCCGGCCCGTCCTCGAGCTCGCCCGGCGCCTCGACGACGGCGAACGCCGGCGCCGCGTGCAGGCCGCGCAGGGCGCCGCCCACGTGGGCCGCCGCCGCGCGCGCCGCCACGTCGAGGTCGGCCGCCGTCGTCGTCAGGCCGACCACGAGCTGCACGCTCGGTCGCGCGGCGACGGGCGCCTCCGGGGTGGCCGGCGCGGGCGCCGGGGTCGTGCGGCCTGCGCACAGGTAGGCCACGGCCGGCATCGCGAGGATGCCGGCGGCGAGGACGAGCTCCCGCTTCATGGGATGTGTCCCTCCGGACTTCCAGCCGGGGAAGAGGATAGGCGATCGCCCCCCGGCTTGGCCAGCGGGTTCCGCGCGCGTCCGGCGGGCCGGGTTATGACGCCCGAGCCGGTGGCATCAACCTGGTCGGGTCGCCTTGCCGAAGGGTCACGAACTCGGACGCTGGTGCGCCCAGGCCACGGGCAGCCGGGCGCGCGCTGTTAGCGTGGCGAGCGTCATGAGCGACGCCAAACTACGCGACCTCGAACGGCGCTGGCGGGAGACCGGCTCCCCGGACGACGAGGCCGCCTACCTGCTGGAGCGCGTGCGAGTGGGGGATCTCAGCCGGGAGCGGTTGGAGTTGGCCGCGTACTGCGGGAATGAGGGGGCGAGGAGGGCGGGCGCAGCATCCTCAGCACCTGCGGAGACTGGGCTCCAGCCGCTGCTGAACCACGTCTGCGAAACGGAAGGCTCTCCGGCTGGCGTGGTTGCGGCCCTAGCTGCCGCTCGTTTGGTCTTGCCGCTGTGCGAATCCGAGAGCAACAACGACGCCCCTCGCCGTGCTGTGGAACTAGCCGAGCGCCTTCTGAATGAGCCAGACTCAAGTGGCCGCCTGGAGCAGCAACTGGGGCGCACTGTCACTGAGGCGAACGGGGCCGGCAAGGCCATGGTGGCCAATCAAGGGGGGCCGTCGGCTGCAGAACTCGCGGCCTATGCATCGGCCGAGGCTGCGGCCTCGTACCGACGCCCCGGTTACGTTGCAAAGGCAGTGCACCGCGCATGGAGCGCCCTCGAATTCGCGGGGAGTGATCGGTCGACCGCAGAGCAACTGCTGAGAAGCACGATCTGCACATCAGTCGTCACCTGGGCTACTCGCCCTCACCAGCCGACATTCCCAAACAGCCTCACGTAACAGGCGTGCTCGACAGACTCGAAGATTGTCTTTCCTACCGGAGGCAGTCCCTCAGCAACGCCCTCCGAGACCAGATTGTTGCCGGTGCGCAGCCGATCAGCAGACCCGACCCAGGGGTAGTGCCAAAGGCCGGAAGCCGACGCGCCGGGCTCCGCGCGGCGCGCGACGGACCGGGAAAGTGCGCAGCCGATCAGCGGACCGGGAAAGTGAGGCTACCCAACCATAGGTAGTGGCGCGCGGCTGGAGAAGCGAGCCGCCGACCGTGGCACTACCCTGGGTTGGGTCCACCCGACCCTCCGTGACGACTTGCGGCCGGGCTCAGGCCGGCAGGTCCTAATCCCGAAGCGGGGGAGTGGCCGTTCCGTAGGGTGGCAGAGGAAAGGCGGCTCGTGGACCTGTTGACGTGGGTTGATTGTTCGAAGCGAGGGCCCATGGAACCACCGACTCCCTCATCGCAGTGGCTACTGGGCCGTCGTCGTCCTCCTCGCGCTCGCCGTTCACCAGAAAGGCCAGTTCCACGTCCAGGTGCTCGCCCGAATAGAACAACGCGCCGATCTTGCCCCAAGGCTCTAGAGGCCCCTCGTTCGCCAGCACTCGAGCCTCCTCGGCAGCCGAAGCGGCCTCAGCCTCTGTCCCGGCCTGAAGCCAAGCCGTGGCGCAGTCCAACGCTCTGAGGGTCAGATCTCCTCCACCCCGGAGCCGCCCCAGGGCAAGGACGACACGGACGCATGCCTCAAGACCATGCTGAGCAAGCCACTCCACCCATTCCGGCGAGAGAGTACGCGGCCAGCGATCGTGGGGAGAAGTCGAAAGCCGAGCCCCTCGATGGCCCAGGAGCGCTGCAAGGTGGACTCGCTCCGGATCCAAAGCTCCAGCTCTCACGGCATGGCGAATCAGCCTCGCCTGAGCTTCAGGCGTCTCGGCCCTCCGATTTAGTTCCCGAAGGATTGCGTCCGCCATGCGTCTAGCGTATCAGGGGGGAAGATTTGGGGCGCTGGTGTATCGAATTCAAACCTTGCGCACGACGTTGCCGCGCAGGACCCGGAACTGGATCTCAGGGTTCAAGAAGTTCACCTTCTCCGAGGCGCTTCGCCGCCAGCCGGCGGCCGCTCCCTCATGTGTGGTCCCGCTAACAATGTATCTCCGGTGTGGCCGAGATAGCTTCGGAACGATTCGGATCGATCACTCGGAAGAAATCCTCCAATCCCTTGGTTGGATCACCAGACGTCTCCCGCATCTCGGACTTCGTTCGGCTTCCCGGCCGGCGCAGGCGCGCGTCAGCGCTTCGTCGCCCCTGACACCCCGCTCAGCGCGAGTCAGGGGTTGTGCCAGGCAAGGCCGTTGCAGCGAGACGCGTCATGCGACGCCGCGCCTGCCTTGTCGTCTCCGTCGCGCTCCTCACCGGATGCGCGACCGTGAGGTCCCTTCCCAGGCCGCTCGGCGGCCTCCGCGAACACGCCGAGATGATGGGGCTCGTCGACCCGCCGCTGCGCGGGTCGAACTGCGTCCCGTTCAGCCTGGACGAGGTCGTCACCACCTTCTACTGGCTGTTCGCGCCCATCTCACTCACGGACCTGGCGCTCTCGGCGGCTGCCGACGTGGTCCTCCTGCCCGTCCTCGGTCCGCCTGCCCTGGTCGCCTGGCTCCAGGAGTGGCAACGACGTCGACCGCGCCGTGCGGCTGTGAGGCCGCGCTGGACCAGGACCCGCGCTGTGCGCAGCCGTATCACAGCAGCAGACCAGACAGCAGCAGCAGCAGCAGCAGCAGCAGAGCCGACCCAGGGTAGTGCCATAGGCCGGAACCCGACGCGCCGGGCTCCGCCCGGCGCGCGACGGCCCGGGAGAGCGGGCGCTCTGAGTGCGCAGCGGGCGCTCTGAGTGCGCAGCCGATCGGCAACAAATCCGACCCAGTGTAGTGCCACTAGGCCGAAACTGACGCGCCGCGCTTCGCGTGGCGCGCCACGGACCGGGCGAGCGTCGGATCGGACGGACGCACGGCAAGGACGACAGCGGCAGTCGGGACACGGCGAGCGAACGAGCTCACCAATCCGTTCGCGTCGCACACGGGCCTCCGGCAGCGTCGAGCTCCTCTACGTCTCCCGGATGCGCAGGCGGTGAAGCACCTGCGCCACCCCGCCGCGCCAGCGGCGCAGGAGGTGACGGGCGTTGCGGGGCGTGAAGAGCTGGCCGGGCCGGAGGGCGATGTCGGCGTTGTCGAGCGCGAACAGGAGCCGATGCGCCCGCCACGCCGCCGAGTCGCGCAGCAGGACCAGGCGGGCCGAGACGCACAGCGTCTGCAGCCCCCAGGGATGGGCCAGGGCGTCCTGGAGCGGCTGCGAGCGGACCTCGAGGTCGGCGTCGCCCGCGGCGGGCAGGACGTCGAACGCGCCGCGCCCGAAGGAGAGCCGGACGCGCGCGGCGAGGTCGGGCACGCGCACGGTCAGCGACCCGAGCGCTCGCAGGACCACGCCCGGGTAGCGCGCGCGCAGCCGCTCGGCGCGGGCGGCGAAGGTCCGCTCCAGCTCGGGCAGCGGGAGCGGTGGGGTGTCGTCGTAGGGCAGCCCGGGCACTCGCGCGCGGGCGGCGTCGTAGCGGGCCAGGGCCGGCTCGAGCGGCGGCGGCGCGGCGCCGACCTGCAGCCGGTCCCCCGGGTAGAGCACGGCCAGGCCCAGGTCCTCCGCGGCGAAGCGGCGGGCCACGTCGCGCGGCCAGCTGGCGAACTCGTTCATGTAGCGGTTGTCGGTCGTGCAGAAGTACACCAGGCTGGCGAAGGGCACGGTCAGGCCAGCGCCGAGGGCGCGGTGCGCCCGGACCAGAGCGTCGAGCTTCTGCCGCGCCCGGACCGGCAGGACGCGCGCGCGGTCGACGTGGCCCAGGTAGCCGGCCATCGAGAACTGGCCGAGGAGCACGTCGACCGGGCCCAGGTCGGCCCGGAGCAGGGACAGGTCGTGGTCGCTGACCTCGCAGTCGTTCAGGTTCAGCACGCTCGCGCCGCCGCTCGAGACCCACAGGGCCGAGTCCATCTGGCCGACCTGGTAGAGGCACACCTCGGTCGCCGGGCGCAGCCGGGTGCGCGCACGGTGGCGCAGGGGGCGAATGTCATGGAACCCCAGCCGGCGGAGCGCGGAGACGACCTTGTCGCTGCTCAGGTCCTGGAAGAGGACGGTCACCCGCCGCCTGAAGGCCGCCGGCAGGGCGCGCAGCGTGGGCAGGTGGAAGTGGTCGGGGTGCTCGTGCGAGATCCAGAGGAAGTCGACCTCGTCCAGGCGCTCGGACGGGAACGCCGGCTCCGGCCAGAGCCGCCAGGAGCCGTTGAAGGCCGTCCCGGAGAGCCAGGGGTCGGTCCAGATGCGCGCGTCGGCCGTGCGCAGGAGCACCTGCGCGTGACCGATCAACTCCAGCTCCATGCGCGCAGGTTAGCGCCAGCGCCCGCAGCAGACGAGGCGCCCCGCAGACGGCAGGAGGACCAGGGAAGAGCTACCGCTGGCGCTCGCGCGCGCCTCGCTCCAGGAGCTCGAGCACCGGTCCGTGCAGGAGGTCCGCCACGCGCCGGTGCCCCTCCCGCCCCAGGTGCGTGTCCACCAGCCCGTAGACGTCCGCCGCGCCCTCGGCGCAGGCGGCCCTCAGCGCCGGCGTCGCATCCAGGACGCGCAGGCCGCGCGCCGTGAGCTCGGCCGACATGATGCGCGCCGCCTGGTCGGGGGCGAGCTCCTGCTCCGCATGGCCCAGCGCCGCGGTGTAACGCGCCGCGATCGTGGGGTCGGCCTGGTAGATCCCGGGCAGGAGCAGCCACAGGGTGGGGGCGCCGTGCGCCGCCGCGAGGGCCGCGAGCTCGGCGCACAGGTCGGCGGTCACCGCCCAGCGCGTCGAGGAGGCCTCCCGGCGCATGCACACGTCCGGGAAGCGCCGCGCGCTCAGGCCCAGGCGCATGAGCAGGAACGTGCCCCGCTGCTTGAGCAGCGCGAACAGGTGCGAGCGGGTCTCCAGCCAGTCGTTGACCGGGTAGGCGATCGCGTCGATGAGCTCGCGCCGCGCGAGCCCGCGCGGGAGCCGCAGCGAGCGCTCGCGGCGCTCCCGGGCGGGGTAGTGGTCGACGCGCTGGTCCTCGATGTCGTTGCCCAGGAACAGGCACACGAGCACCAGGTCCGGGCGCTCCCGCGCCAGCTCACGGCGGGCCTCGAGCAGGTACTGGCTCGGCGCCCAGCCGCTGACGCCGGTGTTCGTGACCGTCACGGGTGCGCCCGCGGCGCCGGAGAGGCTGCGCTCGAGGCGCGCCGCGAACGTGTCCTCGTGCTCGACCTGCATGGCGACCAGGAAGCTGTCGCCGAGCGCCAGGACGCGCCGGCCCGGCGGGGCCGGGGCCGGCGCGGGCGCGACGCGGTGCCCGCGCGCGTCGGTGACCAGCCGCACCTCGCGGTCACCCGTGTTCACCCGCGTGTCCAGGAGCGGCGCGTTGCGCCAGCCGAGCCCGTCGTCCGGGGCCCACAGGTCGGGCCGGACCAGGATCAGCTGCTGGGGGAGGAGCGCGCGCGTGAACAGCTCGGCCAGCAGCACGGCGAGGCAGGACGATCCCGCCGCTGCCAGCAGGCGGAACAGCCTGCGCCGTCGGCGGCGCGCCGGAGTCGACTTGCCTGAGGGGCTGGCGTCCGTCACGGTCCTCGGCGCGAAGGGCTGGGCGCAGCGGGGAGGATACCGGGCGCGGCGGCGGATGGGCGCGTGGGCGATCACCTCCCGCGGCGGCTCCAGGGAGGGCCCTCAGCAGAGCGGGTCCGGTCCGAGCTCCCGGGAGGCTGAGCCCACCTGGTCGGGCGCATGAGGCCCGGTCGGCCCCGCCAGCGCGCGAACCTACCCCGCGGCCGGCGTGGCGAAGTTCTGCGTCCACAGGTCGCCGTCGCAGCCGGCGCCCATGTGCGTCCAGTCGCCGAGCATGTTGCGGTGGTGGCCGGCGCTGCGGTACCAGCCCTCGAACGCCGCCCGCGGGGTGCGGTAGCCCTTCGCGATGTTCTCGCCCACGGGCACGCGCCCCAGGCCGGCCAGGGCCACGCGCTCGTCGACGCTGCGCCGGCCGTCGGTGGGCGACTCGTGGGCGAAGTAGTCCAGCCGGCGCATCTCCTGGCTGTGGCCGCGGGCCGAGGCGACCAGGCGCCCGTCGATCGCCAGGGCCGGCCGGCCAAGCTGCAGCCGGTACTCGTTGGTGTGGCGGACCTGCTCGCGCTCGGCCGGGCCGGGGGCCTCGCCGTGCGGCGGGCGGCGGACGGCCTCGTTCTCGCGCAGGACCCGCCGGTCGAGGCAGTGCTGCCGCAGCGCGCGCTGCCACGGGCCGAGCGCCTCGAGGTCCGCGGCGAGCAGCGCCTCGCGCTGCGCCGCGCTCTTCTCCAGCCGGGCCGCGTCGGCGTCCAGCCAGGCCCGCACCGGGGCGTAGGCCAGCCGCACGAGCTCCACCGCCTGGTCCACCGCCCCCTGGCCCGAGCGGCCGTGGTCCTCGTCGCGATACGTGGCGCGGTCGAAGATCAGCTCCAGCGCCCGGGCCCGCGCCCGCTCCAGCCGCTCCAGCCCACGCTCGCGCTGCGCCTCCTCGCGGCCCCCCGCCCGCGCCACGCCCGCCGCCGCGCAGACCGCCAGCAGCGCCCCCACGATCGTGATCCCGCGCATGGTCCGATCTCCCCGTCCGCCCTGTGTGGTCGGTCGACATGGGAAGAGCAGGACCGGGGCCAGCAGGAAGTCCTTGAGGGAGCGCGGCGGTGGGGAAGCGGGTGTTGGCCGGTCCCAACGGCGAGCCAGCAGGTGCTACCGCTTCCGGCGCGGGGGCTGCTGGAGGCGGTCCCCCAGCCGCCGGCGCTGCCCCTCGGGCAGGAGGACCAGCCCGGCGATCAGGGCGTACATGCCGCCGCCGACCAGACCGACGAAGACCTCCTCGCGCCGGAGGGCGTCGCCGAGGATCACCGCGGCGCCGGCCAGGAAGCAGCCGCCGAAGAGCGCGCGCTGCCCGCAGGTCAGCCGGGTGACGGCGGCGTGCGGGTCGCCGCTGGGGGCCGCCTCGAGCTGCGCCTCGTCGTCGAGGGCGATGCCGAGCGCGCAGGTGACGAGGCCGATCGCCGCCGAGGCGGCGCACAGGAGGGCGAGCGGGAGGAAGAAGCCGCCGACGAAGACGGGCACGCCGCCGCCGGTGAGCCAGGGCAGGGCGACCCCGGCGCCGAAGAGGGCGGCGAACGGGATCGGCAGGAGCGCGCGGCCGAGGCTCGGCGGCGTCGGCGGCGGCGGGTCGTCCTCGTCGGCGAGGCGCCTCACCCGCCGAGGCCGCCGACGAACGCGCGGGCGAGCTCGCCCAGGGCGTCGAGCGCGTAGCCGCCCTCGAGCGCGGCCACGACGCGCCCCTCGCAGGCGTCGTCGGCGGTCGCGCGCAGCCGCTCGCCGATCCAGGCGTAGTGCTCGGGGGCGAGGCCCAGGCCGCCGACGGGGTCGTCGCGGTAGGCGTCGAAGCCGGCCGAGACGAGGAGGAGCTGCGGGCGGAAGCGCAGGGCGGCCTCGAGCACGCGGTCGAGGGCGTCCTTGTAGCGCGCGGGCGGCGTGCTGCCGGGCAGCGGCACGTTGAGCGTGGCCCCCTTGCCGCGGCCGGCGCCCGTCTCGTCCTTGCCGCCCGTCCCCGGGTAGAAGCGGTCGCGGTGGACCGAGGCGACGAGCACCGCGCCGTCCTCCCAGAAGATCTCCTGCGTGCCGTTGCCGTGGTGGACGTCGACGTCGACGATCGCCACCCGCTCGAGGCCGTGCACGGCCCGCGCCCGCGCGGCGGCCACGGCGACGTTGTTGAAGAAGCAGAAGCCCATGGCCGCGGCCGGGCGCGCGTGGTGCCCCGGCGGGCGCACGACGGCGAAGGCGCGCCGCTCGGCGGCGCCGGGCGGCGCGGTCAGCGCGGCGTCGGTCGCGCGCACGAGCGTGCCGGCGGCCTGCAGCGCCACCTGGTACGAGCGCGGCGAGAGCCAGGTGTCGGGGTCGAGCGCGCCGCCGCCCTGGCGCGCGAGGCGCTCGAGGGCGCCCACGTAGCCCGGATCGTGGACGCGCACGACGTCGGCCACGTCGCCGCCGGTCGCGGCCTCGACGCGCGCGACCGCGGGGCAGTCGGCGAGGCCCGCGAGCACCGCGTCGAAGCGGTCGGGGCACTCGGGATGCCCTTCGGGGGTCACGTGCTCGCGGAAGGCGCGGTCGGCGTGGACGACGAGCATTCGGGACAGCGTACCAGAAAATGTGATGCGCTCGCGAGGGGCGGGCGATCGGAGCTCGTCCCGGACTGGCACGAACAGGCCCGCTCCGCCCGTCCCCATCGCTCGCTCGGGCGGACAGCCAGGCCGTAGTCCGTCCTGCCCCCGCGTCAAGGGCGATCGTGTGCGCGTTCCCGCCGAGGACGCAGGTGACACGCGTCCGGACTTTCGATACCTTCGACGCCATGCGCGTGCTGGTCACCGGCGGTGCGGGCTACATCGGGAGCCACGTGGTGCGGGCGCTCCTCGAGGCGGGCCACGCCGTGGTCGTGGTCGACGACCTGTCGACCGGCCACCGCGCGCTCGTCGAGCGCAACGGCGTGCCGCTGGTCGAGGGCGACGCGGGCGACCGGGCCGTCCTCGACCGCGCGCTCCCCGGCTGCGACGCCGTCGTCCACGTGGCCGGCAAGGCGCTCGTGCCCGAGAGCGTGCGCGACCCGGGGCCCTACTTCCGCGTCAACGCCGAGGTCGGGCGGGCGCTCCTCGAGGCCATGCTCGCGCACGGCGTGCGGCGGGTGGTCTTCTCGTCGACCTGCGCCGTCTACGGCGTCCCCGAGCGCCTGCCGATCTCGGAGGACACGCCGACGCGCCCCATGTCCCCCTACGGCGCGTCGAAGCTGGCCTTCGAGCACGTGCTCGACGCCTACGGGCGAGCGTTCGACGTCCTGCCGCTGGCCCTGCGCTACTTCAACGTCGCCGGCGCCCACGCCAGGGGCGACATCGGCGAGTGGCACGACCCGGAGACGCACCTGATCCCGAACGTGCTCCGGGCGGCGTTCGGCGACGACCCGCTGGACCTGTTCGGCGGCGACTACCCCACGCGCGACGGCACGGCCGAGCGCGACTACATCCACGTCGAGGACCTGGCGCGCGCGCACGTCATCGCCGTCGAGCGCCTCGACGACCTCGGCCCCCTCGCGGGCCGCGCCGCCGGGCTGGCCCTGAACCTGGGCCAGGGGCGCGGCGCGACCGTCCTCGAGGTGGTGCGCGCGGTGGAGGACGTGACCGGTCGCCCGGTGCCGCGGCGCGAGCGCCCGCGGCGCCCCGGCGACCCGGCGGCGCTGGTCGCCGACCCGTCGCGCGCGCGCGAGGTCCTCGGCTTCGAGACACGCCACGACCTGCGGGCCATGGTCGAGTCGGCCCTGCGGTTCATGGAGACGAGCGGTCGGCACCCCGGGAGGTCGGCATCAGCATGAACAGGACGCGCAAGCTGCTCTTCGGCGAGGCGATCGTCGCCGCGGGCCACGTGGAGCGCAACATCGTCGAGCGCGCGCTGGAGATCCAGCGCGAGCGCGACGCGATCGGCGAGAGCCACAAGCTCCTCGGGCTGATCATGCTCGAGATGGGCGCCATCTCGAACGAGCAGCTCATCGCCACGCTGAAGTTCATGCAGCGGACGTCGCGGAGCGTGCCCAAGGTGACCGGCACCTGAGCGGACGCCGAGCGCGCGGAGGAGCGTCCCCGGGAGGGCGACCTCCGTGCCCTCGTTAGCTCCGGCCTTGACAGCTCACGCCTTGCACTTAGCATTCCCCGGTCATGGGCCGCCCTCGCACCGAGCTGCTCGTCGCGCTCCCGATCGTCGCCTCGCTGGCGATCGGCTGCGCCGGGGCGCCGCGCAAGGACGAGGCCCGCGGGAACGACCCGCACGTCGAGTGCGACGCCCGGCTGGCGCAGCTCACGGCCCAGCAGGAGGCCGACCGCGCGCGGCTCGAGCGCGACGCGCGCGCCTCGCGCGAGGAGGCCGACCTCCTGCGCCGCGACCTGCAGCGCCGCCACGACGAGCTCGTCGCCGCCCGCGAGCGGGCCGCCGCGCAGGAGGAGGCGCTCGAGGCCGCCCTCGGCGCGATCCGCCGCAACCACGAGGAGCTGGCCGCCCTGCGCGACCGGGGCGCCGACACCGAGGTCGCCGCGGCCGCGGAGCTCCTGCGCCAGAAGGACGAGCAGCTCCGCCTCCTGCGCCATCGGCTCGCCGAGGCCCAGGGCGGCGGGGTGACGCCGCTGCCTGACAACGGCAGCGTCAAGCTGGCCAGCATGGACCTCGAGGTCCCGGTGGCCACCGTCGACGGCGAGCCCTTCTCGCGGCGCGAGTTCTGCGAGTACCTCTACCGCGACCTGGGCACGCCCGGGCTCCTCGAGCTGTTCGTCAACCGGGCCCTCGTCGTGCGCGAGGCGCGCCGGCGCGGGATCGAGGTCAACGACGTCGAGTGCGCGGTGTGGGTCGAGGAGCAGCGCGTCGAGCACGTGCGCGAGGCCGGGACCCTCGAGGCGTTCAGGAAGAAGATCGCCGAGGGCGGCTTCAACGAGGACGCCTGGGCGGCGCGCCTGCGCTACCAGGCCCGCCCGACGCTGCTCCTGCGCCGGCTGGTCGAGCTCGAGCGGACGACGCCCGAGGGGCGCGAGGCGTTCGAGGCGCGCCTGCGCGAAGAGTACCAGCGCACCTACAGCGAGCGCGTCCGCGCCGGGCACATCTTCATCCGGGCCGAGCGCGGCGCGTCCGACGCCGAGGTCGAGGCGGCGCACAAGGTCGCCCTGTACGCCCTCGAGCAGGTGAAGCGCGGCGTGCCCTTCGCCGACGTCGCCCGGCGCCTGTCGCAGGACGCCGAGACGAAGCCGCTCGGCGGGACGCTCGGCACCTTCGACCGCGGCCGCTTCGCCCGCACCCCCGAGCTGAACACCGCCTTCTTCACGCTGCCGGTCGGCGAGGTCTCGCAGCCGATCCGCACGCCCCTGGGCTTCCACGTGGTCCTGGTCGAGGACCGCACGCCGCCGGCGCGGCCCTTCGACGAGGCCGTGAAGCGCGAGCTCGCCAACCGGCTGAGCAAGCAGCCGCCCTCCGACGCGGAGATGGAGGCGCTCGTCGGGCGCCTCCGCGCCCGCGCCCACGTCGTCCGCACCCTCACCTTCGACTAGACCCCCTACGCCTCGCGCGGAGCGGAGGGACGGGTATCATCCCGCCCCCTCCCGACCCCCGCGTCGAGTTCCGAGGTCCAACGTCATGCTTGGCTTCTTTCGTCGTTACGAGAAGACCTTCCTGCTGGTGATCTTCGCCCCGGCCCTGGTGAGCCTGGGGATCACCGGCGCCGTGCTCAGCGCCTTCACGGAGCGGGGCGACCACGTGGTCGGCGCCGTCTTCGGGGAGCCCGTGTCCTACTCGGAGTTCGAGCGCGTCGCCGGGCCCTACCGGCGCGTGAACCCGTACGCCGACGAGGACATGACCTGGAAGTTCTTCACCCTCTACAAGGCCGCGCAGCGGGCCGGGATCTCGGTCTCCGACGCGGAGATCGGCGAGCGCCTCGTCACGCAGAAGCGCTTCGACATGGCCCAGCACGTCGTGCGCAAGCGCCTGGCCGACCAGGGGATCACCGAGGCGTCGCCGACGTTCCGGCAGAAGTACAACGAGGAGCTGCTCAAGGCGCTCACCGAGGCCCTGCCGACCTTCGACCGCGCGCTCTACCGCGAGGTGATCCCGCCCGGCATGACCGTGCGCGAGTTCGAGGCGCACGAGCGGCGCGAGGCGCTCGTCGGCCGCTACCTCGACACCCTGCGCGAGATGGCCGCCGTCACGCCCGACGAGGTGTGGAAGGAGTACCAGGAGCAGCACCACCGCCGCGTGGCCGAGCTGGTCTCGGTCGAGGCCGTGGCGCACGTGCCCGACGTGGCCGTCGTCGACTCGAGCGACCCGCGGTTCGTGACGAAGGAGCAGCTCGAGGCCTACTTCGGCGCGCACGAGGACGAGTACGAGGAGCCGCGGCGGGTGGCGCTCGAGGTCGTGGGCGTGGCGCTCGACGACATCGTGATCGACCAGCCCTCGGTCGACGAGCTGAAGGACTACTTCGCCGCGCGCGGCCAGGACGTCGCGGGCGTGACCTCGTCCTCGACGTGGGACGACCTCACCGACGAGCAGCGCGACCAGGTCACCGGCATGCTCGAGAACGAGCGCCAGGTGGAGCGCGCGGACCAGGTGATGAGCGCGGTCGTCGACCGGCTGGGCACGGAGCCCGACCTGGCCGCCGTGGCCAAGGCCGCCGGCGCGGCGACCGGCGTCACGGTGCAGCACCTGCGCACGGAGCTGCTGGACCTCGCGGCCGTGACCGCGCACCCGCTGGTCGGCTCGCCCGCGGCGCGCGCGTGGTTCGGGATCGACCACGAGCCGGCGGTCGTCTCGGACGTGTTCGCCGGCCCGAGCGGCTGGTTCGTCCTGCGCGCGCTGGAGACGAAGCACGCGCGCATGCCCGCCTTCGCCGAGGTCGAGGAGCGGGTGCGCGGCGACTACGCCGGCGGCTCCGCGCAGGAGCGGCGGCGCTTCTACGACGAGCGCAAGGGCGCCCGCTACCAGGGCGAGCCGCGCTGGAAGGTCGAGGCGCTCGTCGCCAGCGACGACGACTACGCCCAGGCCGGCGACGCGGCGGGCGCGGCCAGCGAGCGGGCCAGGAAGGCGCTCCAGACGTTCCTCGACAACGCGCGCAACCCGGAGAAGTACCCGCGGGGCTTCGCCCTGGGCCCGGCCCTCAGCGCCATGGAGGACGTGGAGAAGGCCGGCGCGATCGAGCACGTGAAGCCCGAGCGCGAGCTCACCCGCGCGCAGCTCGGCGACGACGAGCTCCTCGCCGGGGCCGCCGACGTGATCGGCAGCTTCGAGCCGGGCGCCCTCTCCGACAAGCCCTACCCGCGCAAGGACGGCAAGGGCTGGGTGGTGTTCCGCGTCCAGCAGCGGCTGGCGCCGGCGGTCCTGCCCTTCGAGGAGGTCGAGGGCCAGGTCGCCCGCGAGGTCGCGATCGAGCGCGGCGTCGACCGCGCCCGCGCCTGGACCGAGCGCCTGTCGGCCGACCTGCAGGGCGCCGGCGCCGACGAGGCCAAGGCGCTGCTCGACAAGCGCGGCCTGAAGGTCCACCGCACCGAGCCGTTCGCCCGCGCCGCCACGTCGCTCGAGGGCTACCCCGACGCCGGGCGGATCGTGGCCGCGGCCTTCGAGGCCGAGGTGCGCCCGGGCGGACCGTTCGCGCGGGTCGTCGACCTGCCGACGCACCCCAAGGGCGCGCGCGTGGTCCTCATGCGCGTGGCCGAGAAGGTCGATGCCGACGAGGCGGAGTTCAGCAAGGAGTACCCCAAGCTCCGCCAGGAGGTCCTGCGCAAGGTGCGCGGCGACTTCGCGGCGGCGCAGACGCGGCGCACGTTCCTCGAGGCCAAGGGCATCGGCGGCGAGCACCTGCGCTACGTCACGAGCCTGCGCGACGGCGCGGGCGGCCAGGCGCGGCTGCGCCTGCGGCAGATCTTCCTCCCGCCCGACCGCGGCGTGATCGACGCCTGGCTGAAGGCCAAGGCGCTCGAGAAGCTGGCCGAGGCCCAGGCCGAGCTCGGCAAGGGCAAGTCGTGGGAGGCGGTCGTCGACAAGTTCTCCGAGGACGACGCCACGCGCGCGCGGCGCGGCGAGCTCCCCGGCGTGAGCCGCGGGCAGCTCCTGCAGGACTTCGGCGCCTCGTTCGAGGAGGGCGCCTTCGACCTGCACGAGGGCCGGTACTCGGCGCCGCTCGAGTCGCCGCGCGGCTGGCACCTCGTCAAGCGCATCGGCCAGCGCGGCGGGCTGACGGTCTTCAGCCACCTGCTCGTGCGCACCGACCCCGAGCTGCGCCAGATGCCCCAGTCGGTCCGCGACGAGGCCGAGCAGCGCTCGCGCGCCCGCATGGAGGAGGCGCAGCGCCGCCTGGCGGCCGGCGCCTCGTTCGGCGAGGTGGCCGAGGCCACGGGCGACCTCAAGGACCCGATCGGGCAGGGTCAGCCGTTCGACATGGACTTCGTCACCCCGTTCGAGCGCGCAGCGCTGGTCCAGCCGCTCGAGTGGGAGGCGAAGGAGGGCTCGCCGGAGGACTCCGACCCGGCGTGGTTCCCGGCGGCGGTGGAGCTGCCCACGGGCGCCGACGGCGCCAGCGAGTGGCACCTGTTCGCCTGCGCGCGCGACCCCTACGACCGCGGCATGGCCGGGGCGGCCGTGCGCCGTGACCGGCAGGTGTTCCACATCGTGTCGCCGTCGAAGGACGCGGCCGACAAGGTCCACGCGCGGCTGCGCCAGTGGATGCTCGACCACGTGAAGAAGGAGGAGGAGCGGCCCTCGTGGTCGCAGATCCTCGAGCAGTTCAAGGCCGTGGCGCGCGAGTCCTCGCGCGCCCCGAGCGCCGCCAAGGGCGGGGCCGTGGGCCTGGTGCAGCTCGAGGGCGACGTGCGCGCCTACGGCGACGCCTTCCTCGACGCGGCCTGCCGCACGGCGGCCGGGGCGCCGGTCGCGACCGGCCACCGGAGCGCGGTGGTCCGCAGCGACAAGGGCTACCACCTGATCGAGGTCGTCGAGGTCGTCACGGCCCCGGCGGACCGCGAGGACCAGGTCGCGGACCTCGTCCTGCGCGGCACCGACTGGAAGTAGCACGCCGCGAGGGCGCCGAGCGGTCTCGGCGCCCTCGTCGGCCTGTCCTTCTTCACGACCGCGGCTGAAGCGGCGGCTGAGCAGGGCCGCGACCGGCGTCCTGGTCGCGTGCTCACCCCCGTGGCGTCCGCCAGGGCCCTGCGGGGGGCATCGTAGCGTCCCGCCTTGCGCCCGCCGCCGGGGCCGGCCAGGCTGCTGCCATGAGCGTCAAGAAGTCGCGCGAGCTGCGCTTCACCTACGAGGACGCCGACGGCGCCCTGCGGGCCGTCGTGCTGCAGGTCCAGCACCAGCGCGACGGCGGCGCCGACAAGGTGAAGGTGCAGGTGCTGAGCGAGCACGCCCCCGTCGAGGTGGAGGTGTTCCAGCGCCCGAAGGTGAAGCGCGGGCGGGCCCGGACCAGCGACGGCTGAGTTGGTGTGCTCGACGGCTGCGGCCGCGGATGCCGGGCGAGGGGGGGCGCGCGCGGGCTCGTGTGATCGACGGCTGCGGCCGCGGATGCCGGGCGAGGGGGGGGCGCGCGCGGCCGATAGGATCCGGCGATCGATATCGGCCGCGCGCGCACCCCCCTCGCCTCGGCCTCCGCGCCCTCGCCTCGCTCGCGGTTCCATTCCGCCCGTGGGTTCGAGCGTGTCGATCACGAGTTTGCCCGTTTGAAGACAGGCCCTGGTCGGGGCAGGTCGCTACTCGTCGCCCGCGCCGCGCCGCCTCGCCTCGGCCTCCGCAGCCTCGCCTCACGTGCTGCTCCGATCGAGGCTGGACGAGCCCCGGACCGGCGGCGGCGGTGGGCGCGCCTGGCTGCTAGACTCGCTGCGACGTGAGCCGCTACCTCCTCGAAGCCCGCGGGGTGAGCCTGGCCCGAGCAGGCAAGCAGATCCTGAGCGACGTGTCGCTCGGGGTCCACACGGGGGAGCTCGTCCTGCTCCTCGGGCCCTCGGGGTCGGGCAAGAGCTCGCTGCTCAAGGTCATGGCGGACGTCGTGCGCCCCGACCAGGGGCAGGTCCTCCTGCGCGGCGAGGACGTGACCGGGCTGAGCGCGGCCGCCGTCGCGCGCACGATCGGCATGGTCCCGCAGGACGACATCATCCACACCGAGCTGGCCCTGCGGCCGGCGCTGGAGTACGCCGCGCGCCTGCGCCTGCCGCCCGCGACGAGCGAGGCCGACCTGCAGGCGGCCGTCGACCGCGTGCTGAAGGCGACGGAGCTGACGGCCCGCGCCGACGTGTGCATAGGCTCGCTCTCGGGCGGGCAGCGCAAGCGCGCCAGCATGGGCGTCGAGCTGCTGCTCGCGCCGCCGGTGCTCCTCCTCGACGAGCCGACGAGCGGCCTCGACCCGGACCTCGAGGCGACGACGATGGCCCTCCTGCGCCGCCTGGCCGACGAGGGGCGCGGGCTCGTGACCACGACGCACTCCATGGCCTCGATCGACCTGGCCCACGGCGTGGTGATCATCTGCGGCGGGCTGCTGGCGTTCGCCGGCACGCCGGCCCAGGCGATCCAGCACTTCCAGGTGCCCGACCCCGACCTGATCTTCAAGCGCCTCAAGGACGACAAGCCCGAGGGCTGGGCGCGCCGCTACCGCGGCAGCCGCTTCGCCGAGGCCTGGCGCGCGCGGCCCGCCCCGGCGCCGCGCGCGGGGAGCCCGGCGTGAGCGCGCCGGCCGAGGCCGCGCCCCCGGTCGAGGCCGAGGGCCTCCTGTCGCGCGCGCTGCGCCTGCGGCAGGCGTCGGTGCTCACGCACCGCTACGTCGACCTCAAGCTGGCCGACCTCGGCGGGCTGTTCTTCCTCCTCGTGCAGGCCCCGCTGATCGGCTGGCTGATCGGCCTCGCCTACGACGGCAAGGCCGAGTCGCGGACGGTCGACTTCATCCTGGCGATCGTGGCCGTGTGGTTCGGCTGCTTCAACGCCTGCCGCGAGGTGGTCAAGGAGCGGCTGATCTTCCTCCGCGAGCGGCGCGCCGGCGTCTCGGTGCGCGCCTACCTGGCGTCGAAGGTCATCGTCCTGGCCGTGTTCGCGGCGCTGCAGTGCCTGGTCCTGCTCCTGCTCGTGGCGCGGACCGTGCGCATGCAGGGGCCGCTGCCGCTGATCTACGTGGGCCTGTTCTCCACCTGCCTGGCGGCGACGGCGCTCGGGCTCCTGCTCTCGTCGGTCGTCAGGAGCCAGAACAGCCTGATCGCCCTCGTGCCGATCGCGCTCATCCCCCAGCTCATCTTCTCGAAGGTCACCCTGGGCACGACGAGCCCGCTCGTCGACCGGATCGAGAGCGGCATGATCGCGGCGTGGGGGCTCGAGGTGCTGGACGAGCTGCGCAAGACGTCGCACGACTGGACGACGATCCTCCGCGCGGAGGGCGTCCTGCTGGGGCTGACCGTCGGGCTGCTCGCGCTGGCGGCGGTGTGCCTCAGGCTGCAAGATGAGTGACTGACCCGGACCCGGAGGGGACGCGATGAAGAAGGCGGCGGTGGCGCTCGCGGTCGTGCTCGCGCTGGGGCTCGCGGCCCTCATCGGCTTCCAGAGCTTCGGCTTCCAGCTCTTCGGCGTCTCGTGGGTCTGGGACAAGGAGAAGGCCCAGCTCGCCCGGCTGGCCCAGGCGTTCCTCCAGGACCTGCAGTTCAAGGACTTCGACAAGGCCGGCAAGTACCACGAGCTGCTCGACCAGGGGAAGGCCGACATCCCCAAGCTGATCGAGCGGCTGTTCCAGGTGAAGCCGGAGCTGCTGAACATCCGCGACTTCGAGATCACGGACATCAAGCTCGACAGCGACGGCAAGCGCGCGCGCACGTTCTTCCGCTCGAACCTGGAGTTCCTCAACACGGCCGAGGGCGACAAGCCCAACAAGGAGAAGCAGGTCGAGGGGATCCTCTACTGGCACAAGCGACCGGCGGCCCCGGGCGAGGCCGAGGCGCCCGCGGACGGGAGCGACCCGGCCGCGCTCGCCGAGCAGTGGTTCATGAAGCTGGAGAGCTCACTCCACTGAGGGCTGCTGCTCGAGCGACTTGAACAGCGCGTCGACGGCGAGCACCCGCTCGGTGACCGGGAGCTCGAGGTAGACGAAGTAGACCAGCGGGGCGATCGGCTCGAGCTTCGGGTCGAGGCCCTCGAGCGAGGCCTTGACGGTGTCGGCCTCGAGCTTCTCCACCCACGAGAAGTCCTCGACGATCCCGCCCTGGTGCTTGACCTTCCAGGCGTCGAGGAAGTGGACGACCATCTCGGCGCGGCGCGCCAGCCAGCCCTGGAGGAAGGTGCGCGCCTCGTCGGGGTCGTCGGAGCGCTGGAGCGCCTGGACGAGCAGGCGGGCCTCCTTGCTCAGGCGGGTGGCGCGCTTGAGCGAGCCCGCGCTCACCGCGACCTTGGCGCCGTGGCGGCGCAGGAGCTCGCGCCGGTCGGGGGCCGGCAGCGCCTCGAGGAGCTCGATGGCGAACGGCTCGGGCAGGCGCTGGAGGAAGTCCTTGAGCTTCATTCGGGGCGTCGTCCTTGGGCGCCGCCGCCCGCGGGCGCGGCGCGCTGCGCGGCCCGGTCGGCCGCGAAGGGGCGGATGATAGCGCCCACCGGGGGGCAGCGCCACGCCGGGAGCGCCCGGCGTGCTACGATCGGCGAACTCACGAGAGAGCGGACCCCCCATGAGCAAGCGGAAGCAGCGGTCCACGGCGATCCGCAAGCGGATCGAGAAGAAGCAGCGCGAGGAGCAGCGGGCCAAGCGCAAGGCGCAGAAGGCGTCGGGCGCGGGGGGCGGCGACACCCTCGTGTTCTTCAAGCTCCCGCGCGCGCGCGTCGCCGCCTGCCACGCGGCGCTCGTGGACCTCGAGGCCCGGCTGGCCCAGGGCAGCCTGCGCGGCTGGTCGCCCTCGGACCTGCAGGGCGAGCACGGCCTGGCCTGGTTCGGGCGCGTCCTGGGCGAGGCCCTCGAGGGCAGCGAGGCCGACCCGCTGACGGTCGAGTTCCTCGAGCAGGCCAAGCACCCGCTGCTCGAGCGCATGGGCGCCCTGGAGCTGGCGGCGTCGGGCCTGCGCGTGCCCTGGGACGAGGCCGGCTTCGACGACCTCCTGCGCGCGCTGAGCCAGGCCGAGGAGGTCAGCGAGGAAGAGGAGGAGGAAGAGGAGGAGGAGCCCGCCGAGGCGTCGGGCGACGAGACCACCTCCGGCGACGAGACGACCTCCGGCGACGAGACGGCCGAGGGCGACCAGACGTCCCCCTAACGTCCGTCTTCACAGGCTCTTGGCGGGCCGTGGCCCGGGGATGTCGGGGGGCGGTGCTACATCGCACGTCGGCCCCCGACGATGGGAGCCTCCCGGGAGGCTTCATGACCCGCGCCACGCCGCTCTCCGCACGCACGTCGCCCGACCAGGCGTCGCCTGATCGGGGACCGGTCGACCGTCTGGCCGCCCTCCTCGCCGCCGGGCCGGCGACCCCGCGGGCCGAGCTCGAGCGGCGGGTCCTGGGCGAGGTGGCCGGGTTCCTCGACGAGCTCAAGGCCGCCGAGGCGCGCCACGTGCAGTTCGGCCTGGCCGACCCGACCTTCCCCTTCGCCGCGGCGATCGAGCGCCTGGGCGGGCTCCGGCGGCTGTTCGCGGCGATGGTCCGCGCGGCGCTCGACGTCCTCGGCGGGCGGCTGGCCCCGGCGGCCCGGGCGGAGCTCGAGCGGGCCGCGTTCCTCGCCGAGGCCGCGCCGCTCACCACGCCCGAGGACCTCGAGGCGATCCGCCGCGCCCGCGCCGCCCGCGCGGCGGCCTGAGCCAGGACCCCCTCCGACCCGCCCGGCGCCCCGGGTAACATGCTCGGCGTGCCGATCGTCCGCCAGGTCCAGCACGAGCAGGGCGCGCGCCAGGCCCTCGGCGGGCTGCCCGAGCCCTTCTGCGACGTCCTGCGCGAGCAGCTCGAGGCCTTCCGCGCGCGCGACCTGCCCGTGGGCGACCACGTGGAACTCCTGGTGATCGACGGCCGGGCGGTGCGCGTGAACTTCTTCGTCGACACCGACGGCACGCTGTGGATCGAGCGCCTGGGGGTCTCGGGGCCGTGAGCGAGCTCCTCTACCTGTCGCGCCGCGACGTCGAGGCGGTCGGCCTCCCCATGCGCGAGGTGATCGACGCGCTCGAGGCCATGTTCGCCGAGAAGGGCGCGGGCCGCGTCGAGATGCCGCCGAAGCCCGGGATCCACCCCGCGCCCGACGCGTTCATCCACGCCATGCCCGCCTGGATCCCCGCCGTGCAGGCGGCCGGGCTGAAGTGGATCGCCGGCTACCCCGAGAACATGGCCCGCGGGCTGCCCTACATCCACGGGCTGCTCGTCCTGAACGACCCGACCACCGGCGTGCCGCTGACGGTCATGGACGCGACGTGGATCACGGCCATGCGCACCGGCGCGGCCACGGCCGTCGCCGCGCGGCGGCTGGCGCGCCCCGACAGCGCGACCGTGGGGATCGTCGCCTGCGGCGTGCAGGGGCGGAGCAACCTCGAGGCGCTGCGCTGCGTGTTCCCCGGCCTGACGCGCGCCAGGGCCTACGACGTCCGGCCCGACGTCGCCCGGCGCTTCGCCGACGACATGAGCCGCGCCCTCGACCTCGACGTCGTGGCCGTCGACCGCGTCGAGGACGCCGTGCGCGGGCTCGACATGGTCGTCACCAGCGGGCCGATCCTGAAGCGCCCGACGCCGGTGATCGACGTCGACTGGCTGGCGCCGGGCGCCTTCGTCAGCCCGGTCGACTTCGACTCCTACGTGACCCCGGCCGCGTTCCGCGCCGGGCGCGTGTTCACCGACGACCTGGCCCAGCTCCGCTACTACCGCGCCGAGGGCTACTTCCAGGAGACGCCCGAACCCGAGGCCGACCTGGGCCAGCTCGTCACCGGCGCGGCCCCCGGGCGGCGGACGCCCGAGGAGCTGACGTTCGCCATCAACCTCGGCCTGGCCCTCGAGGACATGGCCACCGCCGTGCGCGTCCACGCCGAGGCCGTCCGGCGCGGGATCGGCACGCGGCTGCCGCTGTAAGTGCAATCGCGACGGAGCCTCTGACCTCCCCTGCTCGCGCCGGGGGCTCAAGACGGACCCCCTCGCCGGCCGAACAGGTGCTGGGAGGGTCCCATGAACGCCTACCACCCGCGCCTCGCCCCGCCCGACCCCGACGCGGTCGAGGCCCAGACCTGGCGCGTGCTCCTGTCGCTGCCCGGGCGCGTCGGCATGGTCGATCCGGACAGCTCGACCGAGCAGCTCCGCCTGGCCCGCTCGGCCTTCGCCGGGGCTGGCGACCCCGCCTGAATCGCCGGCGCCCACCCGGCGTCGGGATGGGCGCGACCTCTTCGCTCACCCCTCTGGAGGACTCCCTTGCAGCACGACGGCCCCGAGCGCTCTCCCACCCCCGGCGGCTGGATCGTCACCTCGTCGACCGTGCAGGGCGAGGAGGGTGTCCGCTGGGTGTCGATCTCCTTCTTCCCCGAGCCCGAGCCCGACCTCGACGAGGCGCTCGCCTCCGGCCCCTGGCCGCGCGACCCGTCGATCTCGAGCAAGACGCGCCGCCTGCGCCGCCCGTAAGATCCCGGGGTGACCCCCTTCCACCTCGCCTTCCCCGTGGCCGACCTGGCCGCCACCCGCGCCTTCTACGTCGGCCTGCTCGGCTGCCGCGAGGGGCGCGCCAGCGCGCGCTGGGTGGACCTCGACTTCTTCGGCCACCAGCTCACCGCTCACCTCGCGCCCGCGGCCCTCGGCGACGTGGCCACGAACCCGGTCGACGGCGACGACGTGCCCGTGCGCCACTTCGGCGCCGTCCTCCCCTGGGACGCCTGGGAGGCCCTCGCGGCGCGGCTCGCGGCGGCCGGCGCCCGCTTCCGCATTCCCCCGCACGTGCGCTTCCAGGGCCAGGTGGGCGAGCAGGGGACGTTCTTCCTCGAGGACCCGGCGGGCAACGCGCTGGAGTTCAAATCCTTCCGCGACCCGGCGCGCCTGTTCGCCAGGTGACCCTCGACCGGCCGCGGCCGCCCGGCGAAGATCCTCGCCCGTGGTGACCAGCGACACGGTCGCGCCGGGCGAGGAGGGGCTCTACCTGCGCCTCCTCAGGGACGCCGCCGACGCGGTCGCCGGCGCGGGCACGCTCGACGAGGCCCTGGCCGTGACGGTCGACCTCGTGGCCGAGCGCCTGGGCTTCGACGTGTGCTCGGTCTACCTGAGCGACGAGCGCGCGGGCGACCTGGTCCTCGCCGCGACGCACGGCCTGCGCCGCGAGGCGATCGGGCAGGTGCGCATGCGCCCGGGCGAGGGGCTCACGGGGCACGTGGCCGAGGGCGAGCAGGCGCTGTTCACGTCGCGCGCCGACGAGCACCCGCGCTTCAAGTTCTTCCCCGAGACCGGCGAGGAGCGCTTCCGCTCCTTCGGCGGCGTGCCCCTCGTGCGCCGCGGCCGGTGCGTGGGCGTGCTCACCGTCCAGACCGTCCGCGAGTACCGCTTCCCGGCCAACGAGGTCGTGGCCCTGCAGACGCTCGCCGGGCAGGTCGTGTCCCTGATCGACGTCAAGCGGCGCCTGGCGCCGGCCGGCGCCGGTCGCGCGGCGCCGGGCACGCCGGCGCGCGGCCTGCTCGTGGGCCTCGGCACGTCGCCCGGCGTGGGCCTCGGGCGCGTGGCGGCGCTGGGCGTCGACCCGCTGCGCGCGCCGCCGCCGCCGCGCGCGTTCGCCGGCGCCGACGAGGAGGTGGCCCGCTTCGCCCGCGCGCGCGACGCGGCCGCGCGCGAGCTGGAGGCCTTCGCCGCCCAGATCGAGGGCGAGCACGGGGCCGCGGCGGCGGCGATCATCCGCGTCCACGAGGAGCTCCTGCGCGACCCCGCCCTCGAGGAGCGCGTGCGCGCGCGCGTCGTCGAGCGGCAGGAGCCGGCCGAGCACGCCGTCTACCAGGCGGTCGAGGAGGTCGTCGAGCTCCTCAGCGGCGCGGGCGCGGCCAAGGTGCGCGAGAAGGCCGACGACTTCCGCGACGCGCGCGCGCAGCTCCTGCGCGCCCTGGGCATCGCCGGCGGACCGACGGCGCTCGACGCGGGCGACGGCGGCGTCGTGCTCCTGGCCGAGGTCCTCACGCCGGCCCAGACCGCGCACCTCGACCCGGCGCGCGTGGTGGCGATCGTCACCCAGCACGGCAGCGAGACGTCGCACGCGTCGATCCTGGCCCGCTCGCTGGGGATCCCGGCCGTGGTCGCGATCCCCGACCTCGTGGCGTCGGTCGCGCAGGGTGAGCGGCTGCTGGTCGACGGCGACAACGGCTTCGTCTTCCAGGACCCGGCCCCGCAGATCGAGGCGGAGTACTGCCGCCGCGGCGAGGCCGCCCGCGCGGCCGCCGGCGTCGTCGCGGCCGAGCTCGCCGCGCGCGCGCCCGCCGGCCCGCGCGTGGCCGGGGTCGAGCTCCTGGCCAACGTCGGCCTGCCGCACGAGCTCGGCGCCGCCCGCGAGCACGGCGCCGCCGGGATCGGCCTCCTGCGCACGGAGTTCTTCTTCCTGCAGCAGCACGCCTGGCCGACCGTGAAGGAGCAGGTGGCCTTCTACCGGCGGGCGCTCCAGGCCGCGCCGCAGGGGCCGGTCGTCGTCCGCCTCCTCGACGCGGGCGGCGACAAGACGCTCCCTTACGCGCCCGCCCACGACGAGCCGAACCCGATCCTCGGCCTGCGCTCCGTGCGCTTCCTCCTCTCGCAGCCCGAGGTGGCGCGGGCGCAGGTCGAGGCGCTGGTCGAGGCCGCGGCGGTCGAGCAGGCCGACGTGCGCGTCCTCGTGCCGCTGGTCACCGCCGGCTGGGAGCTGCGCGCCGTGCGCGAGCTGCTCGAGGAGGCCAGCGCCGCGCGCGGCGTGCCGCCGCGGCCGCTGGGCATGATGGTCGAGGCGCCCTCGGTGCTGTATCAGCTCGAGCACCTCCTGCCCCTGGCCGACTTCGTCAGCCTGGGCACGAACGACCTGACGCAGTACCTCCTGGCCGTCGACCGCGACAACGAGCTCGTGCGGCAGTACTACTCGCCCTACCACCCGGCCGTGCTGCGCGCGCTCGACTGGCTGCAGGCGCGCCTGGCCGCTGACGGCCGGCGCCCGTCGGTGTGCGGCGAGATGGCCGGCGACCCGCTGGGCGCGCTGGCGCTCCTGGCGCTCGGCTACCGGACGCTCTCGGTGCGGCCGCGCGCCGTCCAGCCGGTGCGCTGCCTCGTCCACTGCGTCGACGAGGCCGCCCTCCCCGCCCTGCGCGCCGAGGTCCTCGCCGCGCCGACGCCTGCCGACGTCGAGCGCGTCCTGCGCCGCGCCCTGCGCCAGGCCGCGCCCTTCCTGCTGGACGCATAGCCTCACGGGCCGTCGGCGAGCAGGCTGCGCCGTGCGCCGAGGGTCCGTGAACACGGTCAGCGGGCTGAGTGCCGGCTCGTGGTTCGTCGCGAGGGCGGTCGAGTGGCTGCGGGGGTGAGCGCGGTTGCCGGGACGGTGTCGGCCCGGGGTTCGTCGACGAGGGCGGCCGAGTGGCTGGCGCCCGTGAGCACGGTGCCGGGGCTGGCCTCGGTCGGCTTGGGGTCCGTCGACGAGGGCGGTCGAGTGGCTGGCGCCGGCCCGTGTTTCGTCGACGAGGGGGGTCGAGTGGCTGACGCCCGTGAGCACGGTCTCGAGGCTGGACGTCGGCCAGGCGGCCCACCCAGCCCGTCGAGGCCCTCGTCGTCGTCGACGATCGCGCCCGGCGATGCGCGGAGGGGATCCCAGTCCCCAGTCCGTCCACGGCCTCGTCGCCGACGACGATCGCGCACGGCGGCGCGCGGGCCTGCCCTCCCGGCTCCGGCGGCGACACACTCGGCGACGCGCGGGCCCGCGCTCGCGCGTTCCGGACGCCCGGCGCGCCGCGTCGTCGGGATGGCCAGAGGCCGGGCGCGGCGGCGACCCGGGACCCGCTACCCGAGGAGGAGGCGCGCGCGGAGGCCCTGCGGCGTGCGGCGCTCGAGGCGCAGGGCGCCGCCGTGCGCCTCGACGATGCGCTGGCTGATCGCCAGGCGCCGGCGAGCGCCGCGCCCGGCGGTCGCCGCGGCCTGCGCCTCGGCGCCGGGGGGGGCGACGCGGTCGTCGTCGACCTCGAGCCAGGCGCGGCGCCCGTCGTCGTCGCGGCCGGCGCGCAGGGTCACGCGGCTGCCGGGCGGGGAGGCCTCGACCGCGAGCCAGGTGAGGTTCGCCAGCGCGTGCTTGAGGCGGGGTGGGTCGACCGAGACCTCGAAGCCCGCGGCGCCGTCGTCGACGACGAGCTCCACCCCGCGGTCCGCCGCCCCGGCGAGCACGGCGGCCCGCGCCCCGTGCAGCAGCTCGACCGCCGGAAAGGGCAGGCGCGTGGGGCGCCACGGCTGTGCGTACTCGTGCACCTCGGCGAGGATCGCGTCGATCTCGCGCACCTTGCGCTCGAGCATGCCCAGCGCCTCGCCGGGCGGCTGCCCGCGCGGGCCGCCGCGCGCGCCGGCGAGGGCGAACAGCGCCGCCTGCAGCGGGTTGCGCAGGTCGTGCACGAGGCTCTGCACGAGCCCGCCCAGGAACACGAGCTCCTGACGCTCGGCCACGACCGCGCGCGCCTCGGCGAGGGCCCGCGCGGCCTCGCCCTCGGAGGAGGTCTCACGCAGGAGGACGTGGAGGGCGTCGCGACCGCGCCAGACGGCCGGGACGAGGGTCACGCGCACCGGGTCGCCGCCCTCGGCCAGGCGGGCGTCCCCGCTCCAGGCGGCCGCGGCGAGCGCGCGCCGCCGCACCTCGGGCGCGTCCTCGACGGAGAACAGCGCCGCCAGCGACCAGCCGGCGAGCTCGGCCTCCGGGATCCCGAACAGGTCGCCGGCGCCGGGGTTGGCGTGGACGACGACCTCGTCGACCACGACCAGCGCGGCCAGCGGCAGCGCCGCGAGCAGCGCCGCGGTGGACGCGGTCCAGCGCTCGTCCGTGGCGCGCCGCTCGAGCGGCCCGAGGAGGGCGTCGAGGGCGCGCGCGAGGGCCCCGGCGTCGTCCTCGTCGCCGAGCGGCAGCGCCGCGGCGGCCCCGCGCGCAGGCCCGCGGCGACCGCGTCGGGCGGCGCGACCACCAGCGCGGGCGCGCCGCTGCGAGGCCGTCGAGCGCCGGGTCGTCCGCCCCGGCCAGCGCGACGACGCGCGCGTCGTGCGGGCCCGCGAGCAGCGCGCGCGCGTCGTCGGGCGGCGCCGCCAGCGCCCGGTGGCCGCGCGCGGTCAACGCAGCGACGACGGGCTCGAGCGCCGCCCGGAGCCGGCCCTGACCGGCGCCGGCCAGGACGACCACGTCGAGCCCGCGCGTCACGCGTCCTCGACGCTCTTCGAGGCCTGCGGCGAGAACTGCTCGAGCAGGCCGTACTTCTCCAGCCGGTAGCGCACCTGGTCGCGGTTGAGGCCCAGGAGGCGCCCGGCGCGGGTCTTGTTGCCGTTGGCCACGCCCATGGCCTGCGTGAGGAGCTCGCGCTCGAGCGTCTCGAGCTCGAAGCCCTCGCCCAGGCGGATGAACCGTCCGCCGGCGACCTCGCTCCCGAACGTCCCCCCGCGGCCGTCGTCGGCGCGCGCCGGCGCGGCGACGGCCGCCGGCGGCGTGCGCGACGGGTCGGTCGCGCGGATCTCGAAGGGCAGGGCGTCGATGCGGATCGTGTCGCCCTGGCCGAGGATCATGGCCCGCTCGAGCGCGTTGCGCAGCTCGCGCACGTTGCCCGGCCAGCCGTAGCGGAGCATGGCCTGCTCCGCCTCGGGCGAGATGTGGCGGATCTCGCGCCGCAGCTCGCGGTTGAGGTCCTGCACGAAGGACCGCGCCAGGAGCGGCACGTCGTCGAGGCGCTCCCGCAGCGGCGGGATCATGCCGTCGATCACCTTCAGCCGGTAGTAGAGGTCCTGCCGGAAGCGGCCCTCCTTGACCAGCGTCGGCAGCGGCTGGTGCGTCGCCGCGATCACGCGCACGTCGACGGTGATGTCGCGCGTGCCGCCCACGCGCTTGAACGTCTTCTCCTGCAGGAAGCGCAGCAGCTTGGCCTGGAGCGGGAGCGGCAGGTCGCCGATCTCGTCCAGGAACACCGTGCCGCCGTCGGCGAGCTCGAGCAGGCCGTTCTTCTGCGAGCGCGCGTCGGTGAAGGCGCCCTTCTCGTGGCCGAACAGCTCGCTCTCCAGCAGGTGCTCGGAGATCGCCGTGCAGGTGATCGTCATGAACGGGCCGTCGCCGCGGCGGCTCTCGTGGTGGATCGCCTTGGCCACCAGGTCCTTGCCGCTGCCGCTCTCGCCCGTGACGAGGACGGTCGCCGCGTCGCTCGCGGCCACGCGCCGCACGAAGTCGCGCACCTCCTGCGCCGCCTGCGACTGACCGACGATCGCGCCCAGGCCGTGGGCGCGCTTCGACCGCTCGCGCGTGGCCCTGACCTCGCGGCGCAGGACCATGGTCTCGAGCGCCTGCCGCACGCGCAGCAAGAGCTCCTCGAAGTCGAACGGCTTGCGCACGTAGTCGTAGGCGCCGAGCTTGATCGCCGTGACGGCGTCCTCGATCGAGGAGAACGCGGTCATCAGGATCACGAGCAGCTCAGGCCGCCGCTCGTGGACCTCGCGCAGGAACGAGAGGCCGTCGCCGTCGGGGAGGCGCATGTCGAGGAGGACGAGGTCCCAGTCGTCGCCGAGCAGTCCGCGGGCCTCGGCCGTCGTCCGCACCCCCTCGGCCGCGAACTCCTCGGCGGCCAGACGGTGAAGCAGGGCGCGGTTGAGGTCGAGCTCGTCTTCGACCACCAGGATGCGGTTGGTGGTCATCGCGCCTCCGCTCCCCCCGGAACGAGGGGGTCCATTGTGCTCGGTCACGCTCGCCAGGGCAACGCGCCCTCACGTCACTCACCGACCACGATGCGAGCAGCTCCGCGCCCGCGGAAGGGTCCGCGCGATTTTTCGCGCTGACGTCTGCCACGACACGAACACACAGGACTTACCTCGCTCGAACCGCGGAGTGGACTTTGCAGCACGCTGCGTGCCCTTGCGCGGGAGGAGGAGGCGAGGAACCATGCCGGGGAGGCCTGCGGTGAAGTCCACGGCGAGGCGCCGGTCGGACACCCTGGGCGAGGGGGCGCCGGTGGGCGCGTCGGGCGGGAAGCTCGTCCTCGTCGTCGACGACTACGAGGACTCGCGCGCCATGTGCGCCGAGTACCTCGAGTTCATGGGCTACCGGGTGAGCGTCGCGGCCGACGGCCACGAGGCCCTGGAGCGCGCGCGCGAGCTCCCCGACCTGATCCTCATGGACCTGTCCCTGCCGCGCATGGACGGGTGGGCGGCGATCCGCGAGCTCAAGCGCGACCCGGCGACGAGCGCGATCCCGATCGTGGTGCTCACGGGCCACGCCCTGCGCTCGCTCGAGGCGCGGGCCATGGAGGCCGGGTGCGCGGCGTTCGTCACCAAGCCGTGCCTGCCGCAGGACCTGCTCCAGCACGTGCGCCGGGTGCTCGACGCGCCGCCCGCGCCCGAGGCGCCGCCGCGCCGGACGCGGCGGCGGCGCTCGACGTCCGCCTGACCTGCCTCAGCGCGCCCGGATCAGCGCGGGCGGGTGGGAGGGTCGTCGGTCGGCGGGCGCAGGACGATCTTCTTCGTCAGCTCGGCCAGCTCGCCCTCGAGGAACTCGCGGATCGACAGGCTGAGCGGCTCGTCGACCAGCTTCAGCTCGCGCGAGAAGGCGTAGATCGTCGACTGCGAGAGCAGGAGGTCGCGCAGCGCCGGGCGGCCGGACACCGGCCCCGTGGTGGCCGTCATCACGAGCCCCTGGCAGAACGTCACCTTGCCCAGGCCGGGCCCGGCGCGGAGCGTCAGGGTGCCCGTGCGCTGCTGCGCCTCGAGGTCGAGGAGCAGGCGGTGCAGCTCGGCGAGGTCGCTGGTCCGGCCGGTGAGCCGCTCGGCCTTCTCGGAGAACAGGACCACCGAGTCGGAGTCGTTGAGCTCGGGGATCACGCGCGCCGCGGCCGCCGGCGCGCCGTTCGTGATCTCCATGGCGATCGTGAACCGCCCGATCACGACCTGGTTGCCACCGGGCAGGTGGCAGCGCTCCTCGATCAGCTCGCCGTCGACCTCGACCCCGTTGGCGCTGTCGTTATCGACGATCTGCGGCCGGTCCTCGTCGGCGTCCCACTCGACGGCGGCGTGGAAGCGCGAGACCGTGTCGTCGGCCAGGACCAGGTCGTTCGACGCGTGCCGACCGATGCGGATCCGCTCGCCGGGGCTCATGCGCAGCGGCTTCTTGCCGGCGCACCGCAGGACGAGGGTTGGCTTGCCGCTGCTCATCGGTAACGTAGGAACAGGGTAACAGGGTTCGGGTCCCTGCGTCGAGCGCGTCGTCCTTGCGCCCCTGCGCGGCGGGGGTGAGCATCGAGGGCATGCGCCTCCTCCACGCCGGTTTCCTGATCGGATCCCTTCTGGTGGCGGCGGGGTGCGCGACCACCTCCGACCATCCCGAGGTCGTCGTGGCTCCCCGGCTGGCCCCTCCGCCGGCCCGCGGCGGGGCCCTGGCCCGCGAGGAGGCGCTGGCGGTGGCGCAGGCCCACCCCGACCCGGACGACGCGATCGCCGCCCTCGACACGCGCCGCTTCGGCTTCGCGCTCGACGCCGAGGCGCTGGCCTGGTTCGGGCAGCAAGGGCTCGACCCGGCGGTCATGGACTACCTGGAGAAGCGCGCCCGCGTCGACTGGGACGCCCTCCGCGGCGACGTCGATCCCGACGGCCCGTATTGAAGTGTGATCGACGGCTGCGGCCGCGGATGCCGGGCGATGCGGCGCGCGCGCGGGTCGTAGGATCCGGCGATCGATACGCCCCGCGCGCGCGCCGCCTCGCCTCGGCCTCCGCGGCCTCGCCTCGCTCGTGGCTGCGTTCCACCCGTGGCCGAGCGCGTCGTGTGATCGACGGCTGCGGCCGCGGATGCCGGGCGATGAGGCGCGTGCGCGGGACGTAGGATCGGGCGATCGATACGACCCGCGCGCGCGACGCCTCGCCTCGGCCTCCACGGCCTCGCCTCGCTCGTGGCTGCGTTCCACCCGTGGCCGAGCGCGTCGTGTGATCGACGGCTGCGGCCGCGGATGCCGGGCGATGAGGCGCGTGCGCGGGTCGTAGGATCGGGCGATCGATACGACCCGCGCGCGCGACGCCCCGCCCAGCATCCGCGGCCGCAGCCGTCGCACTACGACCTGCCGGCCTCGGCCTGGTCGCCGCCCTCCGCGGCGCGGCCGTAGGCGCCGAGGTCGCGGCGGGCGTCGAGGACGCGCGCGCGGTGGTCGGCCTCGAGGGCGGCGACGTCCTCGTCGGTCGTGCCGACGATCGCCACGCCGCGCGCGTCGGCCAGGGCGATCGCCTCCTCGGCGTCGAGGAGCAGCGTGCGGCGCGCCTCGTAGGCGATCACGGCCCCGCCGGCGTCGGCCAGCGTGCGCACGGTGAGCGGGCCGAAGGCCGGGACGTCGAAGCGCATGTCCTGGTCGGGCTTGGCCACCTTGACCAGCGTGAAGCCGCCCCGCGGGCACAGGCCGCCGGCCCGGCGGATCGCCGCGTCGGTGCCCTCGATCGCCTCGAGCGCCAGGACGGCGCGCTCGTGCACGAGCGCCGACTGGCCGATGTCCAGGCGGCCGAGCTCGCGCGCGACGCGGTAGCCGTAGGCGATGTCGAGCCGCTCCTCGGCCGTCGGCGCGCGCCGGGTGAGGACGCCCGACGGGGCGAGGAGGTCGGGCGCCAGCTCGGCCGAGGAGAGGAGCGTGATCCCGTGCTCCTGCAGGAAGCGCGCGAACGTGCCCAGGAGCGTGTCGTCGCGGCGGTCGGTCAGGGCGCGGAACCACAGGCGGAAGAAGGTCAGGTCGGGCCGGAAGCGCAGGATCCTGAACCGCGCGTACATGGCGGTCTTGTGCACCTTGCCGGCCATGACGCACGTCGTGCAGCCCTCGGCCTTGAGGAGCTCGACCATGCGGCCGACCTGGATCAGGCCGGTCCAGTGGAACGCGTCGGCGTGCTCGCGCAGGGCCGGGTCGGCCTCGCCCTTGATCGCCACGACGACGACCTCGCGCCCCTGGGCGCGCAGCGCGTCGGCGACGAGGAGCGGGAAGCGACCCCACCCGGCGATGAGGCCGATCCGCCCGGTGGCCGGCGGCGCGACGCTCACCGCTGGGGTCGTCAGGGGGTCGCGCCCTCGCGCGACCCGAGCGGGCCGGCGGGCGAGCCGCGCTCGAGGGCCTCGAGGCGGCGCTCCACCTCGCGCAGGCGCCCGCGCAGCTCGGGGAGGCGGGGGAAGACGGCCATGGCCCGCTTGGCCGCCTTGCCGTCGATCGCCGGCGACCCGAGGACGCGCTCGCCCGGCTTCACGTCGCCGTGGACGCCGGCCTGGGCGCCGATCACGGCGCCGTCGCCGATCGTGATGTGCCCGGCCACGCCCGCCTGGCCGGCGATCGTCACGCCGTTGCCGACGCGCGAGGTGCCGCTGATCCCGGCCTGCGAGACGATGAAGCAGCCGCGCCCGATCACGGCGTTGTGGCCGACCTGGACCATGTTGTCGATCTTCGTGCCGCGGCCGACGCGCGTCTCGCCGAACACCGCCCGGTCGATCGTGACGTTGGCGCCGACCTCGACGTCGTCCTCGACGACCGCGATCCCCGCCTGCGGGATCTTCAGGTGCTGCCCGGTGCGGGGGTCGGGCGCGAAGCCGAACCCGTCCGAGCCGACCACGGCGCCGGCGTAGAGGTAGCAGCGCGCGCCCACCTTGCAGCCCTGGTGCACGACGGCGTTGGGGCCGAGGATCGTGTCGTCGCCGACCGTGGCGCCCTCGCCGACGTAGGCGCCCGGGTGCAGGTCGACGCGGTCGCCCACGACGGCGCCGGCGCCCACGAAGGCGAACGGGTGGATGTTCACGTCGGCGCCGACGCGCGCCGTCTCGTCGACGTGCGCCCGCGGGCTGACACCCGTCACGCGGCGCGGGCCGGCGTCGGTCCAGCGCTGGAGGAGCCGCGCGAAGGCCATGTAGGGGTCGTCGAGGATGACGAGCGCCACGCCCTGCGGCGCGAGGCCCATGGCGGCGACCGCCGGCGAGACGAGCACGGCGCTGGCCCTGGTGGTGCGCAGGGCGCCGACGTACTTCTGGTTGGAGACGAAGGCGATCGTCCCGGGCGGGGCGTCCTGGATGGGCGCGATCCCGTGGATCACCGTCGACCCGTCGCCCTCGAGGCGGCCGCCGAGCAGGGCGGCGATCTCGTCCAGGCGCATGCTCTTCACGGCCATGCGGCCGGTTCTAGCAGCAGGGCTGCGAAGTAGCAACGGGCGCGCCCGGCGTCAGTTGTCGAGCGACAGCCGCTCCAGCTCGCGCCGCTGGTAGAGCTCGAGGCGAACGGCCAGGCCGCTCCCGCTGACCATGATGACCGAGCCGCGGTGCAGGAACCCGTAGTTGACCTCGGCCGGGGTCGAAGAGGTCGTGCGGTCCCCGAGCGAGAGCTGCGTCTTGGACTGCGAGGGGGTCATGGTGTTCGCGCCCTTTCGCGCGTCCCCTCGCGCAAACCCTGCGCCGCCCGCGCGGACGCGCAACCCTCGGCGCGGCAACGGCGCGATGCGTCGCGTGAACCGCAACCAGGTGGAGCGTCTCATGTGTGGTTCGCGGGGGGCTCACGCCCCCCGCGGCCCCCCCCGCGCTCGCGCGCATGAACCCCTCGCGCCGCCGAAACATCCGGCGAGCGTGGGCACGCGTGCCGGGACGAGGTCGGAGCTTCCCGGGCGCCGAGAGAGTATGCTCTGCGCCTCCATGCTCCACGCCGTCATCCTCGCGGGCGGGTCCGGCACGCGGTTCTGGCCGCTCTCCCGGCGCGACCGGCCCAAGCAGCTCCTGGCCCTCGCCGGCCCCCGCACCCTGCTCCAGGCCACCTGGGACCGCGTGCGGCGGCTCGTCCCCGCCGATGCGGTCCACGTGGTCACGGCCGGCCCGGCGCTCGCCCAGGCCACCCGCGAGCAGCTCCCCGACCTCGCGCCCGAGCGCCTCGTGGTCGAGCCGGAGCCGCGCGACACGGCCGTGGCGATCGGCCTGGCCGCGCGGCTGATCGCGCGTCACGACCCCGAGGCCGTGCTCGTCATCACCCCGGCCGACCACGTCGTGCGCCCCGACGATGCGTTCGCCGCCGCCGTGCAGGAGGCGGCGGCGCTGGCGGCGACGCGCGGGATCGCCACGCTGGGCGTCCGGCCGCGCCTGCCGCACACGGGCTACGGCTACATCCGCCGCGGCGAGCCCCTCGCCGCGTGGAGCGGCCGCACGCCGGCCTACGCCGCGCGCGCGTTCGAGGAGAAGCCCGACCGCGAGACCGCCGCCCGCTTCGTCGCCGGCGGCGAGCACCTGTGGAACAGCGGCGTGTTCGTGTGGCGCGCCGCGACCGTGCTCGAGCTGCTCGGCGCGCACCTCCCCGCCACGCGCGCCGCGATCGAGCGCATCGTCGCCGCCTGGGACGGCCCCGCGCGCGAGGCCACGCTCCAGGCGGAGTACGCGGCCGTGCAGCGCATCTCGATCGACTACGCCGTGCTGGAGAAGGCCCGCGACATCGCCGTGCTCGAGGTCGACTACGAGTGGAGCGACGTGGGCTCCTGGTCGGCCGTCGCCGAGCTGCACGCGGGCGAGGCGGACGCCGCGGCGAACGTCGCCCAGGGCGCCCCGTTCCTGGGCGTCGACGCGCGCGGCTGCTTCGTCCAGGGCGACGGGCGCCTCATCGCCGTCGTGGGCCTGGAGAACGTGGCCATCGTCCAGACCGCCGACGCCACGCTGGTCTGCCCCCTCGACCGGGCCGAGGCGGTGAAGGAACTGGTCAAGTCACTCGACGCCAGCGGGTTGCGCTCGTTCACCTGAGCCCCGGTCGGGCCGCGGACGGGGGGGATCTCCCTTGCATCCCTCGCCGCGGCGGGTAGAGTCGTGCACTTCGCATCGGCCGCCCTCCCAGGCGCGCCCGGACCGGACGGACACGACAACGCCCTCTTCTGCCGGAGAGGGTGGCGAGAAGGACCCGACGTGACGACGACCGCCCTGACTCCTGCCGAGAAGCGCCAGGAGATCATCAAGAGCTACAAGACCCACGACAAGGACTCCGGCTCCCCGCAGGTCCAGATCGCCCTGCTCACCGACCGGATCAACTCGATCAACGAGCACCTGAAGAAGGCGCGCAAGGACCACCACAGCCGCCGCGGTCTGCTCGTGCTGGTCGGCCGGCGCAACCGGCTCCTGAAGTACATGCAGAAGATCGACCGCGAGGGCTACAAGACCCTCATCGGGTCCCTGGGCCTGCGCAAGTAACCCGGCGCCTTGGGCCAACAACGGACGACGCCCCCCTGAACACGACCACGCGCGGCCGCCCGGTGCACCCGGGGGGGCCGCGCGGTCGCGCGTACGGGGACCCGGCGCCGCACATCACCTACATCCAACCGACAAACGACAGTTCGAGCACGTGAGCTCCGGGGCGGGTGCCCTGGGGCGGAGGCAGAGAGAGCAGAGATGAATCCAGTCCAGACCCCCCTGAGCGTCCAGCGCGACATCGGCGGACGCCCCCTGATCATCGAGACCGGCCGCGTGGCCCGTCAGTCGGCCGGCTCGGTGACCGTGCGCCAGGGCGACACGGTCGTCCTCGTCCCGGTCACCAGCGGCCCCGGCCGCCCCGGCCAGGGCTTCTTCCCGCTGACGGTCGACTACCGCGAGAGCATGAGCGCGGCCGGCAAGTTCCCCGGCGGCTTCTTCAAGCGCGAGGCGCGGCCGTCGACGAAGGAGACGCTCGTCTCCCGCGTGATCGACCGCCCGATCCGGCCGCTCTTCCCCGACGGCTTCATGGACGAGGTGCTCGTGTCGCCGCTGGTCCTCTCGGCCGACACCGACAACGACCCCGACGTCCTGGCCATGGTCGGCGCCTCGGCGGCGCTGGCGATCTCGGGCCTCCCGTGGGACGGCCCGATCGGCGCCTGCCGCGTGGGCAAGGTCGGCCCGCGCTTCGTCGTCAACCCGACCTACGCCGAGCGCAAGGAGAGCGAGCTCGACCTCGTCATGGCCTCCACGACCAAGGCGATCACCATGGTCGAGGCCGGCGCGCAGGAGCTGGGCGAGGACGCCATGCTCGAGGCCCTGTTCGAGGGCGAGCGGGCCTGCCGCGAGATCGCGGAGATGATCCGCGAGCTGCAGCAGAAGTGCGGCATCACGCCGGCCGTCTTCACGCCCAAGCCGGTCGACGAGGCGCTCAAGGCCAAGGTCGACGGCTACTACGACCGCGTGAAGGCGGTCAACTACACGCCGGGCAAGCACGCGCGCAGCGTGGCCATCAAGAAGGTGCGCGACGAGGCGATCGCCGAGCTGACCGCCGGCATCACCGACGAGGCGGAGAAGGCCAAGGTCACGGGCGAGATCAAGACCTTCTGGGAGGACCTCACCAGCCGCGTCATCCGCAAGGGGATCCTCGAGGACAAGCTGCGCAACGACGGCCGCGGCCCGACGGACATCCGCCCGATCACGATCGAGGTGGGCTTCCTGCCGCGCACGCACGGCTCGGCCCTGTTCACCCGCGGCGAGACGCAGGCGATCGTGTCGATGACGCTCGGCACGGTCATGGACGACCAGCGCGTCGAGGGCCTCCTCGAGCCCACGCGCCAGAAGTTCATGCTGCACTACAACTTCCCGGCCTACTCGGTCGGCGAGTCCTGGGCGGGCCGCGGCCCGAAGCGCCGCGAGATCGGTCACGGCAACCTGGCCGAGCGCTCGCTCGCGCCGGTCGTCCCGCCGTTCGAGCAGTTCCCCTACACGGTGCGGATCCGCTCGGACATCACCGAGTCGAACGGCTCGTCGTCGATGGCCTCGGTGTGCGGCGGCACGCTGGCGCTCATGGACGGCGGCGTCCCGATCCGCAAGCCGGTGGCGGGCATCGCCATGGGCCTCGTGAGCGAGGGCGACCGCTACGTGATCCTCTCGGACATCCTCGGCAGCGAGGACCACTGCGGCGACATGGACTTCAAGGTCTCCGGCACGCAGACCGGGATCACCGCCCTGCAGATGGACCTGAAGATGGACGGCCTCTCCCGTGAGCTCATGGGCGAGGCGCTCCAGCAGGCGCGCCACGGCCGGATCTACATCCTCAAGCAGATGCTCGCGGCGCTGCAGCGCCCGCGCGCCGAGCTGTCGCCGTTCGCGCCGGTGATCGTCCAGGTGCCGATCGACCCGGAGAAGATCGGCGCGCTGATCGGCCCCGGCGGCAAGACGATCCGCAAGATCCAGGAGGAGACGCAGACGAACATCGAGATCGACGAGGAGCGCAAGATCGTCTGCATCGCCGGCAAGGCGGGCGCCAACATGGACTCGGCCGAGGCCATGGTCCGCGCGCTGGCCTCCGAGGTGCAGATCGGGCAGCGCTTCACCGGTCGCGTCGTGTCGATCCGCGACTTCGGCTGCTTCGTCGAGATGTTCCCCGGCATGGAGGGCCTCGTCCACGTGTCGGAGCTCGCCGAGGGCTACGTCGAGCGCGTGCGCGACGTGGTCAACGAGGGCGACACGATCGAGGTCGAGGTGATCGACGTCGACCCGCAGGGGCGCATCAAGCTCTCGAAGAAGCGCGTCGACGCGCCGAAGGTCGAGGGCGCGGAGGGCGCCGAGGGCGGCGAGCCCGCCA
>JAHBXY010000067.1 GCA_019636275.1 Planctomycetota bacterium
GCGACCTCGAGGGCCGAGGCCGGCCGCGCGGCGGGCTCCTTCTCCAGGCAGCGCAGGATCACCGCCTCGAGCGCCGGCGGCAGGTCGGGCGCCAGCGCCCGCGGCGACGGCGGCGGGCGGCGCGTGATCTGCGCCAGGAGGTCGAGCGCGCCGCTGGCCGCGTCGAACGGGTAGCTCCCGGTGGCGGCCTCGAACAGGAGCATGCCGAGCGCGTAGACGTCCACGCGCGCGTCGAGCTCGCCCTGGCCCGTGACCTGCTCGGGCGCCAGGTAGGCCGGCGTCCCCAGGATCACGCCCGTCTCGGTCAGCCGGGTCTGGCTGTCGTCGAGCCGCCGCACGAGCCCGAAGTCGGCCAGCCGCGGCGCGCCGCGCTCGTCGAAGAGCACGTTCGACGGCTTGACGTCGCGGTGCAGGAGCCCGCGCGCGTGCAGGTGCGCCAGCCCGCGCGCCACGCCCACGCCCACGCGCACGACCTCGGCCGTCGGCAGCCGCCCCTTGCGCAGGCGGTCGGCGAGGTCGCCGCCCGTGGCCAGGTCCATGACGAACCAGGCGAACCCCGGCGCCTGCCCCGCCGCGTGGATCGGCAGGAGGTGCTCGTGCGGGCCGACCGCCGCCATGGCCTCGGCCTCGCGCTGGAAGCGCAGCGCGTGCTGGCGATCGTCGACGGAGACGATCTTCAGCGCCCGCACCGCGCCCGTCGGCGCGTGCACGACCCGGTAGACGGCGCCCATGCCGCCCTCGCCCAGGCGCCCCTGGACGAGGTAGTCATCTACGCGCGGCAGCGGCGGCGAGGCCCCCACGCGGGCAGCCTAGAGGCCCGGCCGGAGGTGCGCCAAGCAGCTCCGTTGGGCGAGCCGGGCCGAGCCGACTCCGGACGGGGTGCTCGGCCGCCGATCCTCCGTGAGTCCTCGAGAGAGGTGAGGCAGCGGCGGCCGAGCACAGGACTCCCCGGCATCAGCGACGTCGAGCGATTGACGCTCCTCCTCCCGCCCCGCCTACGCGCGCCCAGGCGGCGAAGCGTCGGTCCGAGGGAGGGCCACGAACGTGTAGACGTGGCCGTCGTCAGCCGCGCCGCGCCTGCGGAGGTGCAGGGCGGCGCCGACGACCGGCCCCTCGAGGTCCGTCCGCCCGGGGCCGTGCGCCGGCTGGCGCTCGAGGAAGAGGGAGAGGTGGTCGCCCTCGAGCGCCCAGCGCCCCTCGCTCACCACCGGGCCGCCGCGGCGGAGCAGGTTCGCGAGCCGCTCCGGCGGGCGAGGAGCCCCCTGGATCGTGACTCCGAGCACCACGCCGTCGGCATGGAAGCGAAGCACGCGGCAGCGCACGTTGAGCGGGTTCAGCACCTCGAGGCTCTGGTAGATCCCGCGCTCCGTGCGCACCACGGGGACGCCCACGCGCAGCGCGGCCTCCTCGTAACGCTCGCGGTCCTCCGGCGACCCCGTCGCCCGCAGCCGGCGCTCGAGCCCGCGCAACGACTCGTCCACGCCGGCAGCATGGCAGCGCCGCCCGGCCCTCGCACCCCGTCGCCGCGAGCGGCACGACCGCCGAGCGGGCTCACCTCCCGGGCGGCGGCTCGGCGCGGCGCCGCACGAGGAGGTTGCTGACCACGCCGTGGAGCGTGCGCAGCTCGCGGCTCGTCGGCCGCGCCCGCTGGAGCAGGGCGCGCAGGTTCCGGTCGAGGGCCGGGTGCTGCGTGGCCCCCTCGCGTCGCGCGGCGTCGTCGAGCTCCCGCTCGAGGCGCTCGAGGAAGGCCAGCAGCTCGGCCTTGGGCGCCGGGGCGTCGCCGGGTGGCGGCGGCGGCGGGGCCTCACCGGCCTCGAGCCACTCGTAGCCGAGGAGCAGGACGGCCTGCGCCAGGTTGAGCGACGCGAAGGCCGGGTTCAGGCGCGCCGTGACGATCGTGTCGGCGAGCGCGAGCTCGTCCGTGGTGAGGCCCTCGCGCTCGGGGCCCACGAGCAGCCCGGGGCGCTGGCCGGCGGCGACGAGGGCGCGGAGCTCGAGCCCCGCCGCCCGCGGCGTGAGCACGGGGCGCGCGTCGTCGCGCGGCCGGGCGGTGGCGGCGAAGACGTGCGTGAGGTCGGCCACGGCCTCGGCGAGGCTGGCGAAGACGCGGGCGCCGTCGACGACCGCGTCGGCGCCCGACGCCGCCGCGCGGGCGCGCGCGCTCGGCCAGCCGTCGCGCGGCGCGACGAGCCGCAGCGCCGTGAGGCCGCAGTTGAGCATGGCGCGCGGGGCGAGGCCGACGTTCTCGCCGAGCTGCGGGCGGCAGAGGATCACCGGCGGGCCGCCGCCGAGGCTCGTCCGCGTGCGATCGGTCCCGGCCATGGCGCGACTCGCCCGATCGGCCGCGCGCCCGGCGTGGGTCCGCGGCCGCCGGCCACACTACCGCGCGACCGGCCCCAGGTAGCGGTAGACGGCGAGCTGGTCGATGCGCTGCAGGCCGAAGCCGCCGGCGAGCGCCTCGGCGAGCGCGGCGTAGTCGGCTGGCGGCAGGAGGACGCCGCGCTCGTCGAAGGGCGCGAGGTGCCACACGCCCGGCGGGCCCACGAGGGGCAGGCCGTGGCGCCGCTCGAGCCACAGGACCTCGCCGCTGCGCCGGTCGATCCGCGCCAGGAGGACGCCGCTCCGGTCGACGTCGACCGTGTGCACGAGGAAGGCGTCGTCGTCGACGACGAGCGGGGCCGCCCCGGCGCGCGCCAGCCACGAGGCCGTCACACGGCGCGCCTCGTGCGCGGCGGCGCGGACGGCCGCCGCCGCGAGGGCCGCCGGGTCGTCGGCCTCGTCGGGGCCGCCGAGGACGCTCGCGTTGACGACGCGCGCGGCCTGGAAGCGGCCGTCGGCGGAGCGCAGGCGCAGCCGCAGGACCACGTTCGCCGTGGGCAGGAACCGGCGCTCGAGGCTCGGGTCGAACAGCCAGCCGACGACCGGCACGCGGAGCTCGCGCCGCGTCTGGAACGACGTCGTCACGAGGTGCAGGACGTCGACCTCGAGCACGTAGTCGGTCGCCGGCGTCGCGTCCTCTCGCGGCCGCACGACGGCGACCGACTCGATCGAGGCCAGGTAGCGGCGCAGGGTCGCGTCGAGGCCCTCGAGCGGCGCGCCGCCCAGGTCGCCGTCGCCGCTGACCTCGCTGCCCCGCTGGACCTCGACGCGCCCGACGATCGGCACGCCGCGCCGCTCGGAGCGCGGCGCGCGCCCGTCGCGCTCGGCCTCGGGGCGCGCGTCGCGCGGGGGCGCCATGGCGAGCCGCACCCGCGGCGCCTCGAGCTCGAGCGGGACGCGGTCGTCGGGCGCGAGCGCGAGCAGGTCGGGCGACGCGCAGCCGGCCGCCAGCGCCGCCGTGAGCAGGGGGACGAGCGAGCGCGCGGTCATCGATCCCGCTCCGTGCCGCGCGGCGCCCCGGCCTCGAGCGCCCGCCCGCCGGCGACCGGCCGCGCGAGGGCCGTGCGGACCGTGGGGTCCGCGACGAGCTGCGCGGCCAGGCGCGCGCCCAGCGCGCGCAGCGGGTCGTCGTCCGTCCCGACCCCGGCCTCCGGACCGCGGGTGGCCGCGTGATGCCGCCCCCGCCACACCACGCGCCCCGTGTGGGCGTCGACGAGCGTCCAGGCCAGCCACGCGGCGGCCGTGTCCTGCCCCGCCTCGCGCGAGTAGGCGAAGTCGAGCAGCTCGCCGCGCAGGAGCAGCGTCCCCCGCGGCAGGGGCGCGCCCGCGTAGGGCGCGGCCAGGCCGAGGTCCGTGTCGTCGCAGAAGGCCACGGCCCCGCGCTCCACGAGGCCCGCGCGCACCGCCTCGCGCAGCGCCGGGACGGCGGCCCAGAAGTGGTAGGTCTGCTCGACCCCCGGCCCGGGGAGGACGCGCTCGATCGCCGTCGCCCGCGCGTGGTGCGCGCCGACCGGCTGGATCGTGAGGTCGTCGACCTGCCCGATCGCCAGCGGCCGCGTCGCGCCCTCGAGCGGCGCCACCCGCGCCGGCGTCCGGTCGGTGGCCGCCGGCGGGCGCTCGTGGAAGCCGTAGGCCCCCACCTCGGGCCCGCGGCAGGCCGCGAGCGCCAGGGCCACGGCCGTCCAGGTCCACCTCATCGCGGCACCTCCGACAGGGGCTGGAAGGGGACCGGGCGCCCGAGGGGCTCGGTGCGCGGGCCGTCGGGCGGCAGGCCGCTCGTCGGCGCCGCGAACCCGCGGAAGCGCGCGCGCTCCAGCTCGGCCGGGGAGAACTCCCGCTCCGGCTCGCCCTCGCCGCGGTAGCCGGCGAAGACGGTCGTCGGCCCCGTGATCGGCGCGACCGGCGCGTCCTCGTCGTCGCCGTACCAGCCCGCCGCCACGAAGGCCCAGCCCTCGCCCGCCGGCGCGTCGGCGGGCGGCGGGGCGGCGGCGGCCGGGTCCGTCCAGGGCGCCGGCACGCCGGGGAGCCCGCAGCCGAGGGGGAGGAGCGCCGCGAGCGCGGCGAGGATCGTCGTGCGCATGCGTCCCGCTCCGCGCGAGCCGCGTGCCGCCCCGCGAGCCAGCCCGATGGGCAGGCGGCGGGACCCGGGTGTCCCGGCGCGGGCCGGGTGCGTCACGGCCAGGACGGCTGGGCTGACCGCGACTGATCAGACGGGACCGAGGAGCGCGCGGCCTTGTCAATCTCTCTAGCGGGCGACGGCGACGCCCGAGCGCGACCAGGACGGCGGCGCGCGGCAGGCCAGGGCGCTCTCGGTCGCCTGCGCGAGCGCGGCCCGGGCGGCCTCCCGGAAGCCGGCGTGCGCCAGACTGCGCGCGGCCGCGACCTGCGCGTCGGCCCGCCAGGCCGGCGATTCCAGCCGTGCGGCCTCCTCCAGGGTCCGGGTGAGCTGCGCCTGGCGAACCGCCCTGGCGCGCGCGCGATCGGCGTCGTCGAGCGCGATCGCGACCTGGTCCAGCAGCTCGCGCCGCCCGGATCGGGCGGGAAGCGCCTGCGCCTCCTCGGCCGCGAGCGCGAGCAGCTCGAGGGGCTGCCTCCCCGCGAGCGGCGCGCGCCGTTCGGCACGCGGCTCGTCTTGCGCGAGAGAGGACGCCGCGAGCAGCCCGCTCGCGAGCACGACGCAGGTGAGGAGCCGCACGGGACACGCTCCTTCGCGGCGTCCAGTGTAGTTCCGCCGGCCGGTCAGTTCAGCGGTGAAGGCTCACGAGCGGCGCGGCCGACGTCGGGCGCGAGGAGCCCCGCCAGGACCCCTGCCGCGAGCATGGCGAGCACGACCCCAGACCGCGACGACGCCCCGGGCACGGGCGATAGGGCCGTTCCGAGCCCGGCCATGACCGACGCGCCGAGGACCGCCAGACAGAACAGCACGCCGCGCGCCGAGCCGAAGCAGACGGCCCCGGCGAGCGCGGTCGATGCGGCGGCACCGCTCAGCGCGTATGAAGAAATCGACCCTCGCCCGCGAGTCCTGGTGACCAGCCTTCGATCGGAGCAATAGGCGAGGCGAGGCCGCGGAGGCTGAGGCGAGGCGGCGCGCGCGCGGGCGACGTCGTATCGGCATACTTCGAGCCCGCGCGCGCGCCGTCCCGCCCAGCATCCGCGGCCGCAGCCGTCGAGCACACCTCAGCGCCAGGAGCGGCACGGACAGGACCTCCGACTCGTGCCAGCCCGGCGGCTGGCCGGCGAGCAGCCAGCCGACGTGCACCACCAGCGCCGGGCCCATGAGACCCACGAACGCGCCCACGGGGGCGAGGGCGACGATCCCGGCGCCGAGGACGGCGCCGCCGAGCCGGGTCCAGGTCATGGGCACCACGGCCTCCTATCGGCCGGCGCAGTTCGCCAGGCGCATCGCTTGACTTCACCCGCATCCCGGTCGACGCTGGTTGGGTCATGCCCCGCCCCCTCCCGCACGCTCGCAACGCCCCTCAGCCCCTGCCCATGACCCCGGACGAGGTCCGCGCGCGGGGCTGGGACGAGGTCGACGTCGTCCTCGTCTCGGGCGACGCATACGTCGACCACCCGAGCTTCGGCACGGCCGTGATCGGCCGCGTCCTCGAGGCCGCGGGCTTCCGGGTGGCGATCCTGGCCCAGCCCGACTGGCGCACGTGCGAGCCCTGGCGCCTGTTCGGCCGGCCGCGCCTGTTCTTCGGCGTCGGCGCCGGGAACATGGACTCGATGATCAACCACTACACGGCGAACCGGAAGGTGCGCAACGACGACGCCTACTCGCCGGGCGGGCGGATCGGCCTGCGCCCCGACCGGGCGACGCTGGCCTACTGCCAGCGCTCCCGCGAGGCGTGGAAGGGCGTGCCGGTGATCGCCGGGGCGGTCGAGGCGTCGCTCCGGCGCCTGGCCCACTACGACTACTGGAGCGACACCGTCCGCGGCTCGATCCTCCTCGACGCCAAGGCCGACGCGATCGTCTACGGCATGGGCGAGGCCACGATCGTCGAGGTCGCCCGCCGCCTCGCCGCCGGCAAGACGCTGCGCGACTGCCGCGACCTTCGCGGGCTCGTCTACGCGCTGGGCGCCAAGGAGCCGCGGCCCGAGGGCGAGGCGGTCGAGCGGCTGCCGTCGTTCGAGGAGGTGAAGAAGGACCCGGTCGCGTTCGCGAAGGCCACGCGGCAGATCCACCACAACAGCAACCCGTTCAACGCCAAGACGCTCGTGCAGGCGCACGGCGAGCGCGCGGTCGTGCAGACCCCGCCGCAGCTCCCCCTAGACCAGGTCGAGCTCGACCGGATCCACGAGCTGCCCTACACGCGGCGCCCGCACCCGGCCTACCGCGAGAAGGTCCCGGCCTTCGAGGTGATCAAGCACTCGGTGCAGATCATGCGCGGCTGCTTCGGCGGCTGCACGTTCTGCTCGATTACGACGCACCAGGGACGGATCATCCAGTCGCGCTCGAAGGCCTCGATCCTGCGCGAGCTCGAGGGCTTCAACGCCGATCCGGAGTTCAAGGGCGTCGTCAGCGACCTGGGCGGGCCGACGGCCAACATGTACGAGATGCGCTGCACGAAGCCCGAGGTGGAGAAGACCTGCCGGCGGCTCTCGTGCGTGCACCCGAAGATCTGCAAGCTCCTGGGCACCGACCACGGGCCGGTGATCGACCTCATGCGCCGGTCGCGGCGGGTCGAGGGCGTGCGCAAGGTGTTCGTCGCCTCGGGGATCCGCATGGACCTCGCCGCGCGCTCGCCCGACTACGTGGCCGAGGTCGCCAAGCACCACACGGGCGGGCGGCTCAAGGTCGCGCCCGAGCACGCGTCGGACCGCGTGCTGGACCTGATGAAGAAGCCCTCGGCCGGCGAGTTCGAGCGCTTCACCGAGGAGTTCCATCGCGCGTCGCAGGAGGTCGGCAAGCGGCAGGAGCTCGTGCCCTACTTCATCGCCAGCCACCCCGGCTCGGACCTCGACGCCATGATCGAGCTGGCCGTGTTCCTCAAGCGCACCGGCTACCGCCCCGACCAGGTGCAGGACTTCATCCCGTCGCCCATGGACGTGGCGACGGCCATGTACCACACGGGCCTCGACCCGATCTCCATGAAGCCCGTCCCCGTGGCCAAGGGCATGCGCGACCGGCGCCTCCAGCGCGCGCTCATGCAGTTCTTCAAGCCGGCCAACTGGTTCCTCGTGCGCGAAGCCCTGCAGAAGGCCGGGCGCACCGACCTGATCGGCGCCCACTGCGACGCCCTGATCCCGCCCACGCCGCCCCGCGAGGCGCTCGAGGCGCGCCGCGCCCAGGCGCAGCGCGCGCTCGGGCGCGACAAGAACGACGAGGATGACGACGACGGCGACGACGAGCACGTCGATCCCGAGGCCCCGCGCGTGCGCCCGCCGGTCGACGGGACGATCCACGTCCCGCCGCCCGTCGGCCGCGCGGGGCACCGCCGCGACGACCGGCGGCAGCGCGGCGACGTGAAGGGCTACCGCCCCGGGCGGCGCGAGGGGCGGTAGACGTCAGTCACTCCACGGGCAGCGCGCGCCGGGCGTCCTTCGCCCCGCGCACGTCGAGGCGCACGGCCTCGTCGAGGAGCGCCCGCGCCCGCGTCAGGTCGCGCGGCCCGCCCTGGCCCCGGACGAGCATGTCGGCCAGCGGTAGGAGCGCCGGCGGGTCGCCGCGCGCGACGGCCCGCTCGTAGAGCGCCCGCGCGCGCCGCTCGTCGACGGGGCCGCCGAGGCCCGCGCGCAGGGACGTCGCCAGCTCGCGGGCGGCGAAGGCCTCCTTCGTGTGCACCGACTCGAGCATGGCCAGGGCGCGCGCCGGGTCCGGCGGCACCCCCGGGGCCCCCTCGCGCAGGATCAGGGCCGCGTGCACCGTCGGCAGCGGCGAGCCGGGCTTGCGCACCAGGTGCCGCTCGTACCAGCCGAGCGCGCGCGCCAGGTCGCGCTCGACCTCGGCGCCCTTGAAGAACAGGTCCGCCAGCTCGCGCATGGCGAAGGCGTTGCCCAGCTCCGCCGCCTCCTCGAGGAGCACCACCGCGCGCGGCACGTCGCGGACCACGCCGACCCCGAGCAGGTGCAGGCGCGCCAGCTCCGACATGCAGTCGGCGTCGCCCAGCTCCGAGCCGCGAAGGTACCAGCGGGCGGCCTCGTGCGTGTCCTGCGGGAAGCCCTCCTTGCCGGCCTTGTAGTAGCCGCCCACCGCCTTCATCGCCGGGCCGATGCCCCCGTGCGCGGAGTACCAGGTGCCGCGGCCGACGGGGGTGGCCTCCGGCGGCGGCGCCGGGAACTCCGGGTCGTCGTCTTCGCGCGGCGGCGCGGGCTCGGGCTCGGGCTCGGGCGCGGGTGCGGGCTCGGGCTCGGGCTCCGGGGCCGGCGGCGGCAGGGTCGCGACGGGCTCGTGGCGCGTGACGGTCGGCGTGGGCGCGAGGAGCACGCCCACGAGGCCCAGGACGAACACCGCCGCCGGAGCCGCGGCCAGCGCGGCGCGTCGCCGCGTCGCGCGGGAGACGAGCGGCCGCCGCGCCGCGACCTGCTCGCCGGCGAGGACGCGGTCGAGCTCGACCGCGAGCGCCTCGCCGTCGGGGTAGCGGCGCGCGGGGTCCTTCTCCAGGCAGAGCAGGCACACCGCCTCGAGCCCCGGCGACACGTCGGTCTGCGTGGCGCGCAGCGGGGCGGGGTCGGCGCCGAGGACCCGGACGGTCAGGGCGTCGAACGTGTCGCCCTGGAACGGGTACTCGCCCGTCAGGAGCACGTAGAGCGTGACGCCGAGCGCCCACACGTCCCACGAGGCGCGGGCGGTCTGCCCGTCGCAGGAGAGCTGCTCGGGGGCCATGAAGTAGGGCGTGCCCACGAGGGCGCCCGTGCGCGTGAGGCGATCGAGGCCGGCGGCCCAGGCCATGCCGAAGTCGGCCACGCGGAGCGCGCCCGTCGCGTCGACGAGGAGGTTGTCGGGCTTGACGTCGCGGTGGACGACGCCGCGCGCGTGCGCGTAGCCGAGCGCGCGCGCGGCGTCGCGCACCCAGGCGACCTTGCGGGCGACGTCCGCCCCCTCGCACGCCTCGCCCAGCGAGCGCGCGCCCTCGACCAGCTCGTAGGAGAGGAACGGCACCCCGCCCGGGAGCTCGCCCGCCGAGTAGACGCGCACGATGTGCGGGTGCTCGAGCCCGGCCGTGACCTGCCCCTCGCGCTCGAAGCGCGCGCGGTGCTTGTCGTCGAGGCGCTGCTCGAGGAGCACCTTGAGCGCGACGTCGCGCGCGGCCGGCACGTCGCGCGCCCGGTAGACGGCGCCCATGGCCCCCTTGCCGAGGAGCTCCTCGACCTCGAACGGCCCGACCCGTCGCCCGCACCACGCGTCGCGCACGCCGCGCATCCTGCTCGGGGGGCGGCCGGCTCGCAAGCGCGTGGTATCTTGCCGGGCTCCCCTCACAGCGAGGCTCTCATGCTGGACGTGCTCGAGCGCCGCTTCCGCGCGGCCGCGCCCAAGGTCGACCGCTGCTCGCTCCGCTTCATGCAGGAGCGCCACGAGCAGGTGTCCGTCCGCCAGGACGTCGTGCAGCCGGTGCAGAAGAGCACCGACGCCGGCGTCATGGTCACCGTCGTCGACAAGGGCGGCATGGGCTACGCGGCCACGAGCGACCTGAGCGAGGCGGGCCTCCGGCGCGCGTTCGCGCAGGCGGCCGAGTGGGCGCGGCGCACGGCCGGCAAGCTGGTCCTCGACGTCGAGCGCCTGCCGGCGGTCACGGCGCAGGGGGAGTACGCCTCGCCCGTGGCGCGCGCCTGGGAGACCTCGCCCCTGCCGGAGAAGGTCGACCTCCTGCGCGGCGAGAGCGCGCGGCTCAAGGTCGACCCGCGGATCGTCGACTGGGAGGCATCGCTCTGGTCGGTCGACGTCGAGACGCTCCTGCTCTCGTCCGAGGGCGGGCGGATCCACCAGCGGCTGCGCGCGCTCATGCCCGGCATGCACGCCACGGCCGCCGAGGGCGTCGAGTCGCAGACGCGCACCTTCGGCGGGCACGCCTTCTGCCGCCAGGGCGGGCTCGAGGTCCTCGACCAGTTCGAGTTCCGCGCCGCCGCGCCGCGGATCGGCCGCCAGGCGCTCGAGCTCCTCGGCGCGCCCGACTGCCCGTCCGGCGCCATGGACCTCCTGCTGGCGCCCGACCAGATGATCCTGCAGATCCACGAGTCGATCGGCCACCCGCTCGAGCTCGACCGGATCCTCGGCGACGAGCGCAACTACGCCGGCACGAGCTTCGTCACGCCCGACATGTTCGGCACCTACCAGTACGGCTCGAAGCTGCTCAACGTGACCTTCGACCCGACGCGCCCCGAGCAGCTCGCCAGCTACGGCTTCGACGACGAGGGGACGCCCGCGCGCAGGGAGTTCGTGATCAAGGACGGCCTGCTCCTGCGGCCGCTCGGCGGGCGCACGTCGCAGGCGCGCGCCGGGCTCGAGGGCGTGGCCAACGCGCGGTCCATGAGCTGGAACCGGCCGCCGATCGACCGCATGGCGAACCTCAACGTCGAGCCGGGGGCGTCGAGCTTCGACGACATGGTCAAGTCCGTCGAGCGCGGCGTGTTCATGGAGACCAACTGCTCCTGGTCGATCGACGACTCGCGCAACAAGTTCCAGTTCGGCTGCGAGCTGGGGCGGCTGATCGAAAACGGCGAGCTGACGAAGGTGGTCAAGAAGCCGAACTACCGGGGGATCTCGGCCACGTTCTGGCGCGACCTGAAGATGGTCGGCGACGAGCGGACCTTCCTCGTCATGGGCACGCCCAACTGCGGCAAGGGCGAGCCCAACCAGGTGATCCGCGTCGGGCACGCCACGCCGGCGTGCCTGTTCGCCGGCGTCGACGTGTTCGGGGGGGCGTAGCCGTGCAGGAGTACTTCAACGACGTCGCCGACCTCCTCCAGGGCCTCCTGCAGAAGGACGAGGTCTACACGGCCAGCTTCTCGGGCGAGGAGTCGGACTTCGTCCGCTTCAACAAGAGCGCCGTACGCCAGGCCGGCGCCGTGAGCCAGCGGGCGGTGACCGTCGACCTGATCGAGGGGCGGCGCCACGCGGCCGGGTCGACGACGCTCACGGGCGACCTGGAGCTCGACCGGCCGCGGCTCGTCGACATGGTCGAGGACCTGCGCGAGACCCGCGCGCACGTGCCCGAGGACCCCTTCCTCCTCTACGCGACCGACGTGCGCTCGGGCGAGCGCGTGGCGGAGAACCGCCTGCCCGACGGCGCGGCCGCCGTCGGCGCCGTGCGCGACGCCGGCCAGGGGCGCGACCTCGTGGGGATCTACGCCGCCGGCGGGATCCACACCGGCTTCGCCAGCTCGCTCGGCCAGCGCAACTGGTACACGAGCTACAGCTACAACCTCGACTGGTGCTTCTACCACCGCGCCGACAAGGCGGTGAAGACGAACTACGCCGGCTTCGAGTGGGACCCGGCCGCGTTCTCGCGCAAGGTCGAGCTGGCCGCGGAGCAGCTCGCCGTCGTGGCGCACAAGCCGATCGCGATCAAGCCGGGGCAGTACCGCGTCTACCTGACGCCGGCCGCGCTCTACGAGCTCGTCGGGCTGCTCTCGTGGGGCGGCTTCGGGCTCAAGGCGCACCGGACCAAGCAGACGCCGCTGATCCGCATGATCGAGGGCGACGCACGGCTCGCGCCGGGGGTGACGATCTCCGAGCACACCGCGCAGGGCGTGGCGCCGAACTTCCAGGGCGCCGGGTTCATCCGCCCCGAGCGCGTCGACCTGATCAAGGACGGCGCCTTCGGCCAGTGCCTCGTCTCCCCGCGCTCGGCGCAGGAGTACGGCGTGCCGACGAACGGCGCGTCGTCGCGCGAGACGCCCGAGTCGGTCGAGGTCTCGGCGGGGACCGTGCCGCAGGCCGAGGCGCTGGCGCGCCTGGGCACCGGCGTGTGGGTCGGGAACCTGTGGTACCTGAACTACTCCGACCGCACGGCCTGCCGCACGACCGGCATGACGCGCTTCGCCACCTTCTGGGTGGAGGACGGCCAGATCAAGGCGCCGCTCGACGTCATGCGCTTCGACGAGACCGTCTACCGCGTCCTCGGCCAGAACCTCGACGGTCTGACGGCCGAGCGCGAGATGATCCTGGACAGCGACACCTACTTCAAGCGCTCGACCGTGAGCGGGCGCCTGCCGGGGGCGCTGGTGAACGACTTCGCGTTCACTCTGTAGCCTTCATCCCGCTCGACTCGTCACCATCTGCTTGACAGGATCCGCCGTCCACGCGCACGCGCGGGCGCGCTGGAGACAGGCGCGGGCCTGTCGCCCGGACGCCGCGCCCGCGCGTGCGCGTGGACGAAGGCTGGCCCTCGGCCGTCATCCGGCCAGCACCGGACGGGGCCTCTCGTCGTCGCCTTGTCTCCGGCGACGGCGCCTGGTCGAGTGGAGGCGTGGCAGACCTCGGGATCCGCCTCGAGCCGACCACCCCACCGCGCCGCTGCGCGACCTGCCACGGCGACCTCGCGACCGGCCCGGTCTGGACCTGCACCCGCTGCGCCGCCGCGCTCCACGTCGACTGCGTGCCCGACGGGCGCTGCCCGACCGTCGGCTGCGTCCGCCGCGGGGGGGCGCCGCAAACCGCCCGCGCCGATCGTCTTCGTGGGGCTGCTCGCGCTGGCGTGGCCCGTCGTGTACCTCGTGGTCCTCGGCGCGCTAGAGACGACGCGTCTCCTCCGGGGTCCTGACGCAGAGGTGGTGGCCCTCGCCGCGGCCCTGCTGGGCCCGCCAGCGCTGGGCCACGGCCTCCTCGCCCGCGAGGAGCCAGCGTCGCAGTTCGAGGTGGCGACGGCGTACGTCCTTGGCTGCCTCGCCTCGGTCGTGCTGCTCTCGTGCGTCGTCGTCGCGGTGGTCATGCTGGGGCTGCGGTGACGACCTCCGGAGTCCGCGTCGAGCAGGCTTCCGTGCCTACGTGGCCGGGTTCGGCTGCTCCGTCGCCCTCCTGGGCGGGTTGGTCGTCCTCGGCGGCCTCGACGGCCGCCTGTGACGGCGGTTACTCCCCCGTCGACGCTTCGACGCTCCTGCCACGACACCCCTGCTGCGTCGGCAGTTACGTCTGCCCCTCGAGTTGCTCAGGACGGGCAGGGGAGGACGTTCATGCCGGCACTGGCGATCCGGGTCGAGGCGGCGACGACGGCGCAGCGCTGCGCGGTGTGCCATGACGACCTCTCCCCCGGGCCGGCGATCCGGGCGTGCCCCGGGTGCCACACCACCGTCCACACCGACTGCGCCCGGGAGGTCCAGCGCTGCCCGACGCGCGGGTGCTCCGGTCGCCGGGCGCCGGTGGACGTCCGCCGCGCGGTCCGGCGCGGGCTGAGCCGGGCCGACGCGGCGCGGCCCTGGCTCGTCGCGGTCCTCGTGGCGCTCGCCTGCCCGTTCGCGCTCTACGCGGTGGGCGCTCGCGGCACCCTGGCCGCCCTGGTCCACGCGCTCGGTCTGGACCCGCTCGGCGCGGCCCTCCCGGCCGCGGTCCTCGTCGCGCCGGTGGCGACCTACCTGCTCGTCAGGCGCTGGGCCGACGACCCGGGCCCCGAGGTGGCGATCCAGGCCTCGCTCGTGTCGCTCGTCGCCGCGGCCGCCTGGACGAGCGGCCTGGCGCTCGCCGCGGCGGCCCTGTGACGCGCTCCCTTCCCCGCCGCCGGCCGAGCGCCCTGCCGCTCCGGGTTCAGGCGACGACGACGGCGCAGCGCTGCGCGGTGTGCCACGACGACCTCTCCCCCGGGCCGGCCGCCCGGGCGTGTCCCGGGTGCCGCACCGCCGTCCACACCGACTGTGTCCGGGAGATCTGGCGCTGTCCGACTCACGGGTGCTCGGCCCGCCCCCGCTCACCTCGGCCCGTGGCCGCGGAGCGGCGGGGGATCCGTCTCCCCGACGCCGTCGCCTGGGACGGGGCGTGCGCGGTCGGGGTGCTCACCCCGCTCGCGGTCTACGCCCTGGCGTTGCTCGTCGCGAAGTCCCCTGTCGCCATCCTCCTCATGCTCCTTCGCCTGGAGGCGGCGGCGCTGGTCGTACCGGCCTCGGTCGTGCTCGCGCCGGTCCTGGCGTACGGCGTCGCGGACGTGCGCGGGCGCGGCCACTCGGCCCGCGCGCCGGCCGGGCTCGCCGCGGTGATCGCGGTCGTCGTGACGGTGCCGGTCGCCCTGGGCCTCGTCGCCATGATGCGATGATCTCGCCATGACCCCCGTCCTCCTCGTCGCCCTCGACAGCGTCGGCGTCGACCCGCTCGGCCATGACCGGGCGGAGTCCGTCTACGCCGGGAGCACGTTCCTCTTCCCGCGCGGCCGGGCGGGCCCGCTGCTCGACCTGCCCGACGCGCCGGTCGAGGGCGCGCTCGTCGAGACCGACGTCACCGGCGGCCGGACCGAGGGCTCGATCGAGTGCGCGATCACCTACACGACGCTGTTCACCGGCCGCGACGCCCTCGCCGAGCACGGGCTCGTGCAGGGCCTCGGCCTGCGCGAGGGGGTGCTCGAGGGCCTGCTCTCGGGCGACACGCTCTTCCACCGCTTCGCGCCGAGCGCTGCCCTGGCCAACGCCCTGTTCCCGGCGCACCTGCCGTTCCTGCGCAGCTCCTACGTCGAGGATCTCCTGCCCGCGTTCGGGCGCGACGAGGTCGAGACCCGCGTCACGCTCCACGGCGCGCCGGTGCGCCTCGCCGGCCCCGACAAGCACGGGGTCGCGGAGCTGTTCACGCTGGCCGAGCTGAACCAGAACCCGTTCGTGCTGGCCGCGCGCCGCGCGGGCCTGCGCCTGCGCACGTGGGACGACGTGCGCGCCGGGCGGGCGCTCACGTCGACGCTCACGCACGCGCTGGAGCGGTCGATGGACCTGTCGCTCTTCGACCCGGCGCCGCTGCCGCCGCGTACACCCGCCGAGGCCGCGCGGGTGCTGGCCGGGCTCGCGGCCGAGCACCGGTTCACGTTCTACAAGTACCAGACGGCCGACCTCGTCGCGCACACGCACCGCGTCGACCTGGCGCGCGAGACCTTCGCCGAGGTCGAGGCCTTCCTGGGCGCGCTCCTGCGCGCCGTGCCGGCCGACGCACGGGTGGTCGTCACGAGCGACCACGGCCACCTCGAGCAGGTGGGCTTCACGCGCGGGCACCCCAAGTCGCGCGTGCCGACGTGGGTCTTCGGCCCCGGCGCGCGCGCGGCGGCCGACGGCCTGCGCACGCCCGAGGCTATCTTCCGCCACCTCGCGGCGCTGGCCTGAGGCTGCCAGACTGGGGGGTCGACGGAGGAGGCGAGGTGAGCAGGGGACCCGAGGTCCGGGTGAACGAGGTGGGCGCGCCGCGGCGCTGCGCGTTCTGCCACGCCGACCTGCCGGCGCGCTACCGCGAGTGCCAGGGCTGCGGGGTCGCGACGCACACCGACTGCCTGCGCGAGCTCGGCCGCTGCCCCACCGAGGGCTGCGCGAAGCCTTCCCCGCCCGCACCCCGTGTCACGCCCTACCCGGCGCCGACGACGCCCCTGATCGAGGTCCTGCTCTGCGCCGCGCCGGGGCTCTGGCTGTACGCGTGGAAGGGCGTGGCGGTCGTCGCCATGCTCCTCCACACGACCCTCTTCGGCCACCAGCTCACGCCATTCAGGGGGGAGCCGGCCCCTTCGTCGGCGAGCCTGACCGCGTTCATGATCGCGGCGGTCCTGCTCGGTCCGGCGCTGGCGCACGGCATCCTGGCTCCGCTGGCCGCGCGGCGCGGGGTGAAGCACCCCCACCGCAAGGCAGCCCTGGCGGCGCTCGGCGGCGCCGCCCTCTCGGTGCTGGCGAGCCTGGTCTGACGAGCGCCGTCACGCCGGCGCGTGGCAGACGGCCTCGATGTTGTGCCCGTCGAGGTCGAGGACGAAGGCGCCGTAGTAGGTCGGGTGATACTCCGGCCGGAGCCCCGGCGCGCCGTTGTCCTTGCCGCCGGCGGCCAGGGCCGCGGCGTGGAAGGCGTCGACGGACGCGCGGTCGAGCGCGGCGAAGGCCACGTGGAGCTCGCCGCGCACCGCGTCGCCGGGGGCGGCCTGCCCGAGCCAGAACTCGGGCTTGCCGCCGCGCCCGTAGCCGCAGCAGTCGACCGAGCCCGTCTGCTCCTTCGTCAGCGTCATGACCCGCGTGATCCCGAGCGGCGCCAGGGCGCGGTCGTAGAAGGCCCGCGCGGCCTCGTAGTCGGTCACGTCGATGCCCATGTGGTCGAGGGTCATGGTGGTCTCCTCGCGGCGAGTCTACGCCCGGGTCAAGGCCGGCGCGTGAACGTCACCTCGAGGGTCCGGGCGGCCTCGAGGCGCTCGTCGAGCCAGCCGTGGTAGACCTCCGGCAGGCGCAGGCGACCCTCGCGGTGCTCGGCGATCCGCGCCAGCGCCTCGCGCTTGTGGCGCTCGATCGTGCGGTAGCCGTCCCGCGACCAGTCGTCGGCGAGGCCCAGCGCCGCCAGCGCCCACACGGCCGCGACGGCGCCGGCGCGGGCGCGCGGGCGCGCGGCGAGCAGCCGCCACCAGGCCAGGGCGGCGACCGGGACGAGCGGCAGGGCCAGCCCGGCGTAGCGCGAGGTCTTGGCGTAGCCCGGGCCCCAGGCGGCGCGGGCCAGGGCGATCGCCGCCAGCCCGGCGAGCAAGGCGCCGGCGACGGCGGCGACCTCCCAGCCGCGAGGGTCGCGCGGGTCGCGGGCGACGAGGGCGACCACGGGGACCACGACGACGGCGAGGCACAGCGCCCCGAGCGCGGCGGAGCGCGTCTGGAAGCCGAAGCCGAAGGAGACGAGGTTCAGGAGCACGTCCCAGTAGCGGGCCGTCGCGGGCGAGGTCGGGCCGACCTCGCCGCGCTCCCAGCCGACCGTCCAGGCGAGCAGGGCCAGGACGCAGGGCGCGAGGACGGCCGCCGTCTCCAGGCGCAGGCGGCGCGCGGCGGGCGCCTCGAGCCCGCGGGCGCGCGCGCCGCGCCACAGGGCGAAGCAGGCGCTCGTGACCACGAGGTAGGGCACGCCGGCGGCGAAGGAGAACGCCCCGGCGACCAGCGCCAGCGCGCCGCCCAGGCGGGCGACCGCCCCGCGCCGGCCGGGGAGGTCCGAGAACAGCCCCCAGGCGCCCACGACGAGCGCCAGGAGCGCCAGGTGGACCTGCGACTGGAAGCCCCAGGCGTGGTTCTGGAAGGCGATCGGCGAGAGGAGCAGGAGCCCCAGCGCGCCGGCGGCCGGCGCCGGCAGGCCGCGGCGCACGAGCCAGGCGAGGAGGGCGGCCAGGAGCGCGCCGAAGAGGAGGAACGTGCTCGTCACCCAGGCGACGTTGTCCCAGGCGCACAGGCGCAGGAGCGCCCAGGCCTGCAGCTTGGTCGGCGCGATCCGGTGCTCGTTGTGGAGGTCGAACAGCCAGCCGAGGCGCAGCCCGTCGGGGAGGGCGCCGGGGGCGAGCAGGTCCCACTCGTCCTGGTAGGGCAGGTCGACCGCGTGCGCGCGCACGACGAGGAGGTGCGCCACGAAGCCGAGGGCCACGAGGGCCAGCGCCGCGGGACCGACCGCGCGGGAGAGGGCGCGGGGCTGTTCGGCGGGCGCGCTCATGGCGCAGCGATCTGACCACGGCGGCGCCGGCGCGGGGAGCGGCGGGGCGCGATACAACGGGCGCATGGCGGCGGGGACCGGGGCAGCGGACGGGATCGCGGGCGCGGGCCGTGGGCGGTCGTGGGTGGGCCTGCTCGCGCTGTGCCTGCTCGTCGTGGCCCTGTTCGAGGGCGCGCTCCTGGGCGACGACCTGCTCGTCGCGCGCGACCTGCCGCGGCAGTTCTACCCGCGCAACGACGCGATTGGCGCCGCGCTGGCCGCGGGCGAGGTGCCGCGCTGGAACCCGTGGTGCGGGCACGGGGCGCCCTGGTTCGGGCCGCGCGCGGGGGGCGTCGTCTATCCGGGGCACCTCCTGTTCGCGGCGCTCTCGCCCGGGCGAGCCATGGCGTGGTTCGTGGCCCTGCACACGGCGCTGGCGCTCGCCGGCGCGTGGCGTCTCGGCCGTCACGACGCGCCGGGCGACCCGACCGGGCCCTGGCTCGTCGGGCTGGCCTACGGGCTCGGCGGCTTCGTGACGTCGATGCACTGGGCGCTGCCGTACCTGGTCTCGTCGGCGTGGCTGCCCTGGGCCCTCGTCGGCGCCCGGCAGGTGGCGGCGGGCGAGCGGCGCGGCCTGGCGCTCGTCGGCGCGGCCGTGGGCCTGTGCCTGCTCGCGGCCGAGCCGCAGGGCGCGCTGATCGTCGCCGCGCTGGCCGCCATGAGCGCGCTCGTGCACGCCCCCGGCGCCCGCCGGCTGGCCGCGCCGCTGCTCGTGGGCGCCGCCGTGGTCGTCGGCGCCGCGGCGGGCGGGCTCACGCTCGAGTCGGTGCGCGACGAGCTGCCGCGCCTCGACCGCGGCGCCGACGTCTGGCGCGAGCTGCGCTTCCCGCTGCACCCGCTGGCCCAGCTCGTCGACGCGCTCGTCCCGGGCGTGCACGGCCACTGGGCGCAGCACACGGGCGGCTTCTGGGGCGTGCGCGCCTGGGCGGGCGACATGCCCTGGTGCGGGCTCGGCGTGGGCGCCCTGGGCCTCGCCGCCGTGGCCGCCAGCGGCGCGGCCTGGCGCCGCCCGGCCTGGCAGGAGGCCGCCGCCTGGGTCGTCTGGGGCGTGGTCCTGGCGGCCGTCGACGCCGGCGCGCCGCTCCACCTGCGCTACCCGAGCAAGTGGCTCGTGATCACGGCCCTGGGCCTGGCGCGCCTGGTCGGCCTCGGCGCGCCCGGGCTCCTGCGCGCGGCGTGGCCGCCGGCGGCGCTCGCGGCGTTCGCCCTGCCAGCGGGAGCGCTGGGCCTGTGGGTCCTCGCCGGCGGCGAGGCGGTCGAGGCCTGGCTCGACGCGCAGGCGCCGGGCTACGTGCTGCGCGACGAGGCGCGCGCCGTGACGAGCTTCGCCCTCCTGCGCGCCGGCGCGGCCGCCCTCGTCGCGGCCGGGGCGTGCCTGCTCGCGCGCCGCTGGCCGGGCGGCGCGGGCGGCTTCTCCTGCTCGTCGGGGCGCTGGCGCTCGACCGTTTGACGGCTTCGCGCGCCGCCCGGGTGTCGACGCCGATGAAAAAGTGCGCGGCCGCCCCCGTGCACGACGCGCTGTCACGGCCGCCCTGCGCGCGCGCGCGGGCCCGACCTCGCGCTCGCGCCGCCGCGCTACGAGCCGAAGGACGTGTTCTACCGCCACGAGTTCCCGCCGCTGGCCCACGCCGAGCGCGACCTCCTCGACCGCGACGCCCTGCGCCCGAACATCGGCTACCGCTTCGGCGTGCGCACCGTGATCGCCTTCGAGTCGGCCGAGCCGCGCGGGCTGTCGCTCCTGCAGCGCGACCCGCGCTGGAAGGCGCTCCCGCTCCTGCCCCGCTACGCGCTGCTCGACGCCGACGTCGTGCTCGTCGACCTGCGCCGCGACGCCCACACCCTCGGCCTGCCGCCCGTGCGCGTGGAGGTCGTCGCGCCGGTCGGGCCGCAGGACGAGGTGATGGCCCTGGCCGCCGTCGCCAACCCGTGGTGCCCGCCCTGGGCCTACCTGATCGACGCGGCCGTCGGCGCGCCCGACCTGCAGGTCGCCGCGACCCGCCTGCTCGACCCGCGCGCCGGGCCGGCCGCGCGCGTGGTCCTGGGCCCCGAGGGCGCCGACCAGGCCCCGCCGATCGCGCCGTCGGGCGTCCGCCTGGAGGGCGGCGTGCGCCTGGTGGCCTTCGAGGCCGAGCGCGTGGCGCTCGAGGTCGCCGCCCCGCGCGACGCGTGGCTCGTCGTGCGCGAGGCCTGGGCCCCCGAGTGGCAGGCGACCGTCGACGGCGCCCCGGCGCCCCTGGCGCGCGCCGACCTCCTGTTCCGCGCCGTGCGCGTCCCGGCGGGGCGCCATGAGGTCGTCCTCAGCCACGCGCCCGCCTGGTGGGCGCGCGGCCTCGCGCTCACGGCGCTCGGCTGGGCGGCGATCGCCGCGCTCGCGCTCCTCCGGCCCGCCCCCCGGATGAGCGGCGGCGCGCCGCCCCCGGGGGGGTGACGCGCCGCCTCGTCGATTCGACCTGTCGGCTCGTCAGGGGCCTTACGGACGGCCGGTCTGCGGCACGAGGCGCACCAGGCCGGGCGTCTCGCTCGGGGTGCCGGGCGCGCTGCTGGCGTTGCTCGAGGGCGCGTTGGCGGGCGCGTCGGCGCTGGCCGTGACCGCGCCGTTGAGCGGGCGGGGGCCGCCGGCGCGCGGGCTGAGGTCGATCGTCACCGTCTTCGAGAAGACGAACGCGCCGGCGGTGATCTTCGCCACGGGCTTGTTGCGCTCGCGGGTGAACTGGACCTTCCACAGGTCGTAGAGGTCGCGGGCGTTCTCGCCCACCTTGATCCCGCGGATCTCGTCGATCAGGGCCTCGTTGCTGCCCTGGACGCGGAAGCGCGCCGTGACCTTGCGACCCAGCTCGATCCCCTGGCCGGTCTCCATGGTCGCGCGGGTCGTCTGCGAGCGGTCGATCTCGACGCGGTCGCCGCGCTTCACCAGCCGCGTCGTGGGGCCGAGGACGCGCTCGAGCAGGCTGCCCCGCGGGAGGTTGGCCTGGCGCAGGGCGCGCTGGACGTCGGCCTGGTTGAGCGTGAAGTCGGGCATGGCGGCCAGGCCGCGCATGACCGCCATGGTCGGGTTGGCGGTGTTCGCCGCCTCCTGCACGAGGGCCGTGAGGCGGGCGACGGGGTCGGCCTGCACGGGCGCCGCGAGGGCGGCCAGGAGCAGGAGGGCGGGGAAGGCGGCGATGGTGCGGGTCATTCGTGGTCTCCTGCGAGAGCGGCCAGCCGCTCGGTCCAGTCGACGAGGTCCCCGCCCTCCAGCTCCTGGCTGATCAGGCGGTCGTCGGGGGTGAGGTAGGCCACGCGCTCGCCCACCCAGCGGGGGGCGCAGACGGGGCCGGGGGTCGGGACGCGGCGCGAGGGCGCCAGGGCGTCGGCGCGCGTCAGGCGCAGCTCGCCCTCGAGGGTGGGCAGGCCGGGGCGCGAGCGGGTGAAGAGCACCTGGCCCCGCGCGTCGGCGCTCGGCCACAGGTCCAGGCCGTCGGCGCGCTCGCCGGCGGCGGCGCCCGGGCGGTCGAGCGACAGGCGGGCCAGGCCGAGCGCCTGCGGCGCGCCGGGGGCGGCCAGCGTGGCGACCACGTCGCGGCCGGTCGGGGCGAGCCAGGTCACGCCGGCGAGCTGCCCGCGGAAGAGCGTGCGGCGCGTCCCGCCGCGGACGAGGAGCACCTCGCCCTGGCCGCCCTCGAAGGGGCGCGCCTCCTCGGCGTCACGCGCGCCGACGCGGGCGACGAGCAGGGCCTCGCCGTCGGCGTCGCGCGTCCAGGCGAAGCCCAGGAGCACGCCGTCGAGCGGCTCGCCCACGGCGCCCGAGGCCACCTCGACGACGTGCAGGACGCCGGGGAGGCCGGGCTGGGCCACCTCGAGCACGGCGACGCGCTCGCCCGAGGGCGACGGCGTCGGCTGCACGAGGCGCTGCTGGGGGTCGGTCTCGAACAGGCGGCGCCGCGCGCCGTCGGCGCCGAGGAGGATCAGGCAGTTGCGGTCCTCGACCAGGGTGACGGCGTCGCCGCACCAGCGCGGCCACGACATGCGCAGCGGCACGCTCGTGAAGCGCTGCGCCTCGCCCGTGGCGAGGTCGAGGGTCACCAGGTGCCGCGGCGTCGAGCCGTCGCCCAGGGCGACCACCTTGCCGGCCCCGTCGATCGGCGCCAGGACCCTCCCGTCGGCGGCGACATCGAACAGCAGGACGTCGTCGCAGCCCGTGAGGACCAGGGCCGTCAGGACCGCGAGTTGTGCAACCGTTCGACGCATGAACGTCGACTGAGCACGCCGAGGGCCACGGCCTGGCCGGGTTCGGAAGCTGACGGGAGTTCAGGGGTTAACGGCGTGAGACGAACCTAAGCCCATGCAACGTCGCGGGTGAGCCGATGGCCGCGGCGGTGAGGCGGACCCGAGACGCTGGCCCAGGGACGGACCGTCGCGGGCCGGGGGCGGTCCGGACGAACCCGGACCCGTGCGAGGGCGACGAGGGCAGAGCGCCACGGGCGACCTTCGAGGCGCGAGCGCGTCGCCGCGGCCAGCATCGTCGCCTCGCATCGGTCGAGCACACCAGTCAGAGCCACTGAAGAGATCGGCGAAACCACGTCTCGCTGATGACCAGCCCTCGATCGGAGCAGCGAGCGAGGCGAGGGCGCGGAGGCCGAGGCGAGGGGGGAGCGCGCGCGGGTCGTATCGATCGCCGGATCCCCGGTGGGCCGCCGGAGCGAGCGGGAGGCCCGCGGCTGCGGACCGCGAGCGATAGGGTTCGTCTGGACCGCGGCACCGCAGCCGACCTTAGCCGCGGGACGGAGCTCGCGGAGGCGGGCCACACCGACGACCCGCGCGCGCCCCCCCTCGCCCGGCATCCGCGCCCGCAGCCGTCGAGCACACCTCAGCGGACGACGCGCCGCGCCGCGCCGGTGACGGGGTCGAGGGCCTGCAGGCGGTAGTTGAGGCTGTCGGCGACCCACAGGGCGCCGTCGGGGCCGAAGGCGATGTCCTCGGGGCGGCGCAGCTCGCCAGGGCCGCTGCCGCTCTTGCCGAGCGCGCGCACGAAGCTCCCGGCGGCGTCGAGCACGACGATCCGGTCGTTGCGCTGGTCGCTCACGTAGACGAGGCCGTCGGGGCCGACGAGCACGTCGTCGGGCACCCGCAGCCGGCCCGGCCCGGACGACGGCGTGTCCCACAGGAGCGCGCCGCTCGCGAGGTCGTAGCAGCTCACCCGGTGCGCCTTCGGGAAGCACACGTAGAGGCGCCCGCCGCGCACGTGGACCGACTCGGGCTCCTCCGGCATCGGGAGGCGGCGCACCTCGACGAGCGTGGCGCCGTCGCGCCGGAAGGCGCGCACGGCGCGGATGTCCTCCTCGGCGGTGTAGATCAGTCCGTCGTCGCCGATCGTCACGTCCTCGAGGCCATGGAAGGGCCCGAGCGGGGTCCCCTCGCCGCCGTGCAGGGCCAGCACGCGGGGCGGGCGCGCGAGCAGGTCGAGCTCGACGAGGTCGTGGTTGCGCACGGCGAGGACGCGCCCGGGCGCCGTCGCGACGAGGCTCCCGCCCGTGCTCACGAGGCCGCCGGGGAGGTCGGGGTGGGCGTCGAGCCGCGCCTCGGTCGCCCCGTCGGGGGTGAGCACGTAGAGCGCACGCCCCTTCTCGTCGGCGACGTACAGCCGCCCGTCCGGCCCCACCGCGAGGCCCTCGGGGTCGAGGAAGCGCGCGCCGGGCGGGGGCGGGGCCGGGCGCCTGAGCGCGCGCGCGGCGACGACGACGAGCGGGACGACCAGGCCGGCGACGGCGAGGGCCACGACGACCCGACGGCTCACGCGGCCACGGGGGCGAGCGAGCCGGTCAGCGCTTGCCCTTGTAGTCGACCAGCTCCGCCAGGTAGACGGGGCCGACCAGGCGCGACCAGAACGGGGCGCCGGGCTCGAACGTGAGCTGCACGCGGCCGCGGGTCTCGTCGTCGCCGACCTTCAGGGCCAGGCGCACCTGCACCTGCGCGGCGCCGTTGGGGGCCGGCCGGACCTTCTGCTCGACGACGCCGCGGCCGGCGACCGCGATGTCCGACGAGGGCTGCTTCGCCGCGGCGAAGTCGGGCCAGTCGAGGGGGAAGCCGATCACCGCGGTCTCCTGCGGGTCGAGCTGCACCGTCCCCGACACGTCGTGCGTCCGCGCGCGCTCGGTCTTCGGCTCGCGCACGACCTTGAACAGCGTCAGGTCGGCCTCGGTGTACCACAGCTCCGCGGTGCGCGGCGGGCCGTCGAGCGTGCGCACGGCGACGACGACGAACGCCTCCGGCTTGTCGTCGGGGCCGTCGCCGGGGTAGGTCACGAGCTCGCGCCGCACGACCTCGAAGCGGAACGTGTTGGCCAGCACCCAGCCCTCGGGCACGCCGTCGCGCAGCGGCGGCAGGCCCGGGATCGGCTCGCGCCGCGGGTCGGGCGGGGTGCGCGGCATGGCGCCCTCGGCCGGCTCGGGCGAGCTGACCTCGTCCTTGAGGTCGCGCTGGTAGGTCTTGATCACCCACCAGTCGCCCTTGCGCCACTTCGGCGCCCAGGCCACGAGCTCGGTCGCGGGCGCCTCCTGCGCCTCGCCGCTCGGCGCCAGCGCCACGGCGCCGAGCGCCACGACGATCCCCAGCCGCCACGCCCCGAGCCGCGCCCCAGGCCGCCCCGTTGACCGCGTCATTTCGTCCCCCTCACCGCCCACAGGCTACCCGTGCCGTCGCGCGGCATCCACAGGCGGGTACGTGCGCAGGCGCGCGGGGGGAGCCCCGCGCGCCTGCTGCCGTGTCTCGAGCTCGTGCGCTCGGGCCTACTGGCCCGGCGTGCCCGGGAGGCCCGGCTCGGTCGCCAGGTCCTCGATGCGGTTGTACTTCAGCCGGTCGCCGAAGAGCTGCTGGATCCGCTCGAGCGTGACGTTCGGGTTGCCCGAGCTGCCCCGGCTCGTGAACCGGTAGGGATGGATCAGGTAGCGGATGTACTTCCGCGTCTCGCCCGACTTCTGCAGCCAGTCGGTCTTCGAGCCCGGCCCCTCCATGATCTGCCCCGACTGACCGAAGTGCAGGCGGTAGGCGACGGTGTTGCTGCTGCTCGAGTCCTCGTCCGAGTAGCTGCCCTTGTCGATCTTGCAGCTCACGTCGAGGAGGTAGGGGTCGTCGCCCTCGGCCTCCTTCATGTCCGCCACGTAGCCGAGGAGCGGGTAGTTCCACACCTGGAAGTTCAGGTTGTTGTCCGGGTCCTTGAAGTCCATGTCGGCCATCATGCCCTTCTGCTCCACGCGCAGCCACCGGTGCATCTGCCGGTGGAAGCCCGCGGCGTAGCGGTCGGGCTGGATGTCCTCGTTGCCGTTGCGCCAGTAGAAGGACGAGTTCTCCGTCGCGCCCATGCCGAACTCGGTGAGGATGCCCTTCTGGTCGCGGACCGTGATGGTCACGCCGTTGTGGCTGAACTCGCCCGACGGGGTGCGGAACACGATCGCCGCCAGCGCCCAGGCGTTGCAGTGGCCCCACCAGCCGACGCTGTAGGAGTCGTCGAGGTCGCCGTCGGCGATCCCGGTCTGGCGCTCCTTGATGTCGGCGGGGGTCAGCTCCGCGACGAGCTGGTCCTTCTTCAGGCCCTTGTAGAGCTTGACCTTCCCGCCCTCCTCGACGACGCGGTTGCCGAAGTGCTTCGTGCCGTCGTTCATGACGATGCACACGTTGTCGCGGTCGAAGAACGAGTTGAAGTCGGAGTCGACGTCGCTCGAGTCCATGAAGTCGAGCGAGCCCGGCTTGCCGAACTCCTCCTGGTCGAGCTTGCCGTCGCCGTTCTTGTCCTGGCGCATGATCCGCGCGTGGTCGGCGTCGGTGCGCTGGCGCAGCAGCGGCTGCTGGCCCTCGCGCATGGCGCGCTCCCACTCCGCCTCGTCGAGGTCGCGCGAGCCGTCGCGGTCCCACTGGGTGACGAACGCCGCCGAAATCTCGGCCGCCGTGACCTTGCCGTCGCCGTTCTTGTCGTACGTCGTCCAGAGGATCTTGATCTGGCCCTTGATGAGCTGCTCGCGCACCTCGGTCGAGTCGACGAAGCCGTCGCTGTTCGCGTCGTAGCGGGCGAACGCGGCGGCCGGGTCGTCCTTCTCGATCACCCCGTCGCCGTCGAAGTCGCAGTGCCAGTCGCGCTCGGCGCGCTTCTCGGTCGGCGACGACACGAACGTGTAGTGGCCGCGCTCGAAGCCGAAGCCGGTGCGGTAGTCGGTGCCCTTCTCCCACCACAGGGCGCTGTCACGGCCGGTGAGGCCGAGCGCCTTGTCGAACTTGTCGAGCGGCCCGTTCGCCGCATGGAGCGCGTTCGAGCTCCCCTCGGCGGGCGGGAAGTGCGTCCACACCGACCAGGGCCGGATGCGCGCGTCGATGCGGCCGTCCTGCACGAACGACGCCGACAGCTCGCCGTCGGCGGTGACGACCGCCGTGTAGGCGCCGAGCACCGGGCTGCGGTGCGGGATCTCGTAGGTCAGCTCCGCGGCCGCCGGCCGGTCGACCGGGCTGCCGTCGGGCTTGAGCAGGCTCACCGCGCCCGAGGTCACGCGCAGCTTGAGCGTGCCGTCGGTGGGGACCACGACCGTGTAGCGGCCGTTGGCGCGCACGGCGAGCTTGCCGCCGAGCTTCACGCGGCCCGTCTCCACGACGTCGGGCCCGGGCGAGCTCAGGCGCGTGCCGCGCGTGCTGATGCTCGTCCACCACTCCTCGGGGCGGCGGCGCGTCGTGTTGTCGACGCGCTCGGCGATCAGCCGGCCGCCCTCGGTGAGCGTGTAGGTGGCGCGGAACAGGTTGCCGTTCGGCGGCGGCTGGTTGGCCCCGCCCGGCGCGTTCGGGTTGTTCAGCACGTTGGCCAGGCCCGTGCCGGCCGGCGTGCCGTCCTGGTTCAGCCGGTAGGTCACGACCAGGCGGTCGCCCTCGACCTGCGCCTGGCCCACCCAGGTGAACGCGGGCGTGTTGCGCCAGCGCCGCGCCGAGTAGTTCGCGTGGCGGCTCACGGTCAGCGCGCCGTCGTCGCCGCGGGTGACCTTGAGCTCGAGCACCTTCGTCTGGCGCTGGTTGTTGTAGGTTCCCTCGAGCTCGTAGGTGCCGAGGAACGCGTCGTCGGCGCGCGCCGACGTGGCGGTGGAGAGCACGAGCGCGCCTGCGCCGAGCAGGGCGAGCCAGCGGTGTCGCTGCATCGTGGGTGAGCCTCCATGCGTGGGCAGGTCGCGCATTCCAGCCGTTGCGCGGAAACCGCCCGTTTGCACGCCAAGACTTTAGCGCAGGCGCCGGGAAAGTTCCACTCCCCTTAACCGACCGGGGCAACGCGCCTTACGCGGCGCCCTTCCGGTCGGGTGGCGCGACGGAGCACCGGTCGCGGGTCACGATGGCCCGCGTGCGACCGGGCGAGGACGACGTCCCGACCGAGGGCGCGCTGCTGCGCGCCCTCGTCGACCGGGTCCCGGCCATGCTGGCCTACTGGGACGCCGGTCAGCGCTGCCGCTTCGCGAACCGCGCCTACGAGCGATGGTTCGGGGTCTCGCCCGAGGCGGTCGTCGGCAGGCACATGAGCGAGCTGCTCGGACCGCTCTACTGGCTCAACCTGCCCTACATCGAGGGCGCGCTGCGCGGCGAGCCCCAGGAGTTCGAGCGCGAGATCCCGGACCCGGGCGGCGGTCCCCCGCGGCAGAGCCTGGCCTGCTACATCCCGGACGTCGTCGACGGGTCCGTGCGCGGCTTCTTCGTCGTGGTGAGTGACGTCACGAGCGTGAAGCGCGCCGAGCGGGCGCTGCGGGAGTCCGAGGAGCGCTTCCGCCTGACGATCGACGAGGCCCCGATCGGCATGGCGCTCGTCGCGCTCGACGGCCGGTTCTTCCGGGTCAACCGGGCCCTGTGCGAGATCGTGGGCTACACGCGCGACGAGCTGACCGGGCTCACCTTCCAGGCGATCACGCATCCCGACGACCTGGACGCCGACCTCGCCCTCGCGGGGCAGCTCGCGCGCGGCGAGATCCCCCGCTACCAGCTCGAGAAGCGCTACCTGCGCAGGGACGGGTCGATCGTCGAGATCATGCTCAGCGGCTCGGCGGTGCGGAGCCCCGAGGGGAAGCTGCTCTACTTCATCGCCCAGGTCGAGGACATCGGCGCGCGCAAGCGCCTCGAGCGGGAGCGCCAGCTCCTGGCCGACGCCGCCGCGGCGCTCGCCTCGTCGCTCGACTACGAGCAGACGCTGGTGGCCGTCGCCGAGCGCGTGGCCCGCGACCTCGCCGACTTCTGCATCGTCGACGTCATGGAGGAGTCAGGCCATCTGCTGCGGGTCAAGGTCGCCACCGCGGACCCGGCGAAGGCCGAGGCCGCCGCGCGCCTGGAGCGGGTGCGCATCGACCGGGGCCGCCCCTACCTCCTGCGCCCCGTCGTCGAGACGAAGCAGCCGTTGCTCCTCGAGCGCGTCACCGCCCGCCACCTCGAGGACGCCGCGCAGTCGCCCGAGCACCTCGCGGCGCTCCGCGGCCTGACCCCCGCCTCGCTGCTGGCGCTGCCGCTCCTCCTGCGGGGGCGGCTCCTCGGCGTGCTCGCGCTCGTCTCGTCCGCGCGCGCCTACGGCGAGGACGACCTCCGCGTGGCGAGCGCGCTGGCCGACCGGGCCGCGGTGGCCCTGGAGAACGCCGCGCTCTACCGGGCCGCCCTGGACGCGACCAAGCTGCGCGACCAGGTGCTCGGGATCGTCGTGCACGACCTGCGCAACCCGCTGGGCACGGTGCTCCTGCACGCGGGCGCGCTCCGGGAGCGCGGCGGCGAGGCCGAGCGGCGGCGGGCCGAGGCGATCGAGGGCGCGGCGCGCCGCATGAGGCGCCTCGTCGACGACCTCCTCGACGTGTCCCGCATGGAAGAGGGGCGCCTCTCGCTCCGGCTCGCCCGCGTCGCGCCGCGGCCGCTGCTCGAGGAGGTCGGCGCGAGCCAGGCGGGCCTCGCCGCGGCCGCCTCCCTCGACCTCCGCGTCGAGGCGCCGCCCGACCTCCCCGACGTCCGTGGCGACCGCGACCGCCTCCTGCAGGTGTTCGAGAACCTCGTGGGCAACGCCATCAAGTTCACGCCGCCGGGCGGGCGGATCACGCTGGGGGCCGCGCCCGGGGCGGGCGAGGTCCGCCTCCACGTGAGCGACACGGGGGGCGGCATCGCGGCCGACGACCTGCCGCACGTCTTCGACCGCTTCTGGCAGGCGCGCCGGGCCGACCGCGGCGGCGCGGGGCTGGGCCTGGCGATCGTGCGGGGGATCGTCGAGGCCCACGGCGGCCGCATCGAGGTCGAGAGCGCGCCCGGCCACGGGAGCACGTTCTCGTTCACCGTCCCGGTCGAGCCGCCGCCCGGGGCCTGACCGCGAGGGGCGGCTACAATCGCGCGCCCACCGGAGGCCCCATGCTCCCCGACGCGACCCGCGCGCTGCTCGAGTTCATCGACGCCTCGCCGACCCCGTTCCACGCCGTGACCGAGGCCGCCCGGCGCCTCGAGCAGGCCGGCTTCACCCGCCTGCGCGAGGAGGACGCCTGGACGCTCACGCCGGGCGCGCGCCGCTACGTGACGCGCAACGGGTCGACGCTCATCGCGTTCGTCGTCGGCGCGGGCGCGCCCGCCGACCACGGGTTCCGCCTCGCCGGCGCGCACACCGACAGCCCGAACCTGCGCCTCAAGCCGCAGCCCGAGCACGTGCGCGAGGGCTACCGCCAGCTCGGCGTCGAGGTCTACGGGGGCGTGCTCCTGCACACCTGGTTCGACCGCGATCTGTCGCTCGCCGGGCGCGTCGTCGTCGCGGGGGAGGCCGAGCCGCGCCTCCTGAACCTGCGCCGCACCGTGGCGCGGATCCCGAACATCGCCATCCACCTGAACCGCGAGGTCAACGAGAAGGGCTTCGTCGTCAACAAGCAGACGCAGCTCCCCCCCGTCCTGGGGCTCGAGCCGCCGGCGGTCGAGGGGCAGAAGCCCTCGACGGCGTGGCTGCGCGAGCTGCTCGCGGCCGAGCTGGGCGTGGCCGCCGGGGCGATCGAGGGCTTCGACCTCATGTTCCACGACGCCGTGCCGTCGACGGCCTCGGGCCTCGCGGGCGAGCTGATCCACGCGCCGCGGCTCGACAACCTCGGCAGCTCGCACGCCGCGCTCGAGGCCCTGAGCGCGGCGGCGGCGACGGCGTGCCCGGCGACGCGCGCGATCGCGCTCTATGACAACGAGGAGGTCGGCAGCGAGAGCGCCGAGGGCGCGGCGTCGCCGTTCCTGGCGGCCGTGCTCGAGCGGATCAACCTGGCCTGCGGCGGCGGCCGCGAGGACCTGCACCGCGCGCTGGCGCGCTCGCACTTCGTCTCGGCCGACATGGCCCACGCGGTCCACCCGCACCACGCCGACCGCCACGAGCCGCAGCACATGCCCAGGCTCAACGCCGGGCCGGTGATCAAGATCAACACGAACCTGCGCTACGCCACGAACGCGGCCACGCAGACCTACTTCGAGCGCCTGTGCCGGGAGGCCGACGTGCCCTTCCAGCGCTTCGTCAACCGCACGGACCTGCCCTGCGGGACCACGATCGGCCCGATCACGGCCGCGCGCCTGGGGATCCCGACGGTCGACGTGGGCAACCCGATGCTCTCCATGCACTCGATCCGCGAGATGGCCGGCAGCCAGGACCACCCGCTCATGATCCGCGCGCTCACGGCCCACTTCTGCTTGGTCTGATCGCGGCTGCGGCGGAGGATGGTGGGCGCTGCCGTTCGTCGAGGTGCCGCGCTGCGCGCGGCACCTCGACCGCTCAGGCTCGGTCGGCGGCCAGGAGGCCGCCTTCCCTCGCCTTCGCGCGGCATCGCCTCGCCCTCCTCCGCCTCGCCTGGGGCTCTGGCTGCGGAAGTGCGGTGAGGTGTGCTCGGAGGCGGTCCGGCCGTCTGCGAGGACGGCCGAGCGGGCCTGAGCTGAACGATCGCGGCCGCGGCACGAATCAAGTAGCTCCCTGACGACCGCCGCCGCGGCGCGCGGCACGAATGACGTCGCTCCGTGGCGTTGCGCGGGCGGGCTCATGAACGAGTGACGGCTGGCCGCGGGCGCTCCTCGGCGCTCGCCGGGCGGACTCGTGCATGATGCGGCGCGCCGGGCGCCGGGCATGTAGCCTGGGCGCGTGGACGTGGGCCCGGGGAGCAGGATCGCCGACCGCTACGTCGTCGAGCGGGCGCTCGCGCAGGGCGGCATGGGCGCGGTGTTCGTCGCCCGCGACGAGCGCCTGGGCGCGCGGGTGGCCCTCAAGGTCACGGCGGCCGCCGGCGCGACCCGCGAGCAGGTGAGCCGGCGCTTCGCGCGCGAGGCGCGGATCGGGGGGCGCCTCGGCAGCCGGCACCCGGGGGTCGTGCGCGCGCTCGACTGGGGCCGGGTGGACGCGGTCCAGCTCTACCTGGCCATGGACCTGGTCGAGGGCGCGCGGCCCCTGGACCTGCAGCAGGGCTCGCGCGAGGAGCGCGTCGCGCGCTGGCGGCGCGCCGCCGACCTGGTGTGCCAGGCCCACGCGCAGGGGGTGCTCCACCGCGACCTGAAGCCGGCGAACTACCTCCAGGCCCCCGACGGGGCGGTGTTCCTCACCGACTTCGGGCTGGCGAAGGTCGTGGGCGAGGACGACGACCCCTCGGGCGAGCAGGCGAGCCTGACGCTCACCGGCGTGGGCATGGGCACCCCGCGCTACATGCCGCCCGAGCAGCTCGACGACGCCAAGCGCGTCGACGTGCGCGCGGACGTGTACGCGCTCGGCTGCATGCTGTTCGAGGCGGTGACCCTGCGCCCGCCCTACCCGGGCTCGACGCCCGTCGCGATCGCGACCGCGCACGCCCGGGTGTCGGCGGGCCTCGAGCCCGCGCCGCGGGCGCGCGACGTCGACCCGACCGTCCCCGAGGCGATCGACGCGGCGTGCGCCGCCGCGCTCGCGCTCGACGTCGACGCCCGCGTGCCGTCGGTCGCGCACCTGCTGCACCTCCTCGACGGGCTCCCGCCGCCCGACCCGGCCACCGGCGCGCCGCCCGCCGCCCCGTCGATCGGCGCGCTGCCGACGACCCCGCCCGGGTCGCCCGCCGCGCGGGAGGTCGGCCTCTCCGCTCTGCCGACGGGCGCGGCCGCCGCGCTCGCGCCCGCGCCCCGCCGCGGCCGCGCGGGGCAGCGGTCGCCCTCGTCGCGGGCGCCGTGGCCGTCGTGCTCGGCGCAGCGCTCCTCGACCGCGCCCAGGTGCTCCGCCGCTCCGGCGAGGCGCCGTCGCCCGAGGTGCCTGCCCAGCCGCCATCGGCGCCGGTACCGTTCTCGCGCGAGGGGACGCCGCCGAGCGCCGCCCCGGGCCGCCGCGCCGCGCTCCTCGAGGTCACCCCGGTCGACGGCGCGATCGTGGCCGACCGCGCCGTCGACGTCCGCGGCCGCGTGGACCCGCCCGACGCCCGCGTCGAGGTGGCCGGGTTCCGCTGCGAGGCGCGGGCGGGCGAGTTCGTCGTCTCGCGCCTCGCGCTGACGGTCGGCGCCAATCGGCTCGAGGTGACGGTGTGGCCCGCCGACGGCCGCGAGCCGGCGCGGGCGGAGCTCGTCGTGACCAGCGACCCGGCGCCGCCCGTCGTGACGCTCGACGCGCCCGCCGACGGGCTCGTCACCGCGGCCCCCGGGGTCGAGCTCCGGGGGCGCGTCGACGACACGACCGCCGTCGAGCTGGCGCTCGGCGGCGAGGTGGTGGCGCGGACGCCCCCGGGCGGCGGGCCGTTCGGGCCGATCCCGGTGCCGCTCGGGCTCGGCGAGACGACCCTCGAGCTCGTGGCCACCGACGCCACCGGCCAGACGACGCGGCTCGCGCGCACGGTCCGCCGTCGCCCGGCCGCGCTGGGGCTCCGCGTCGACGCGCCGGCGCCCGACCTCGATGTGCCGCAGGAGCGCGTCCGGCTGCGCGGGGCCCTCACGGGTGACGCGGGCGAGGCGTCGCTCCGCCTGCTCGTGGACGGCGCCCCGGTGCCGCTCGCCGGCGCCGCGTTCGACCACGAGGTCCCCCTCGCCGCGGGCCCCGACGGCGAGCGCGCGCTCGACCTCGTCGCCACGGGGTCGTCCTCCGCCGGCCCGCTCGAGGCGCGGGCGACGATCCGGGTGCGGGTCGACCGCGCCGCGCCGGTCCTGCGCCTCGTCGCGCCAGCGGCCCCCGTGACGACGACGACGGCGCGCGTCCTGCACCTGGATGCCGAGGTCGAGGACGCCGCGGCCTGGGTGGCGGTCGCCTGCGTGACCACGACCTCCTTCTCCGTCCCGGTGCCGCGCGGCGAGCGCCTCTCGCTCGCGGTGCGCCTCGCCGAGGGCCCGAACACGATCACCCTCACCCCGACCGACGTGGCCGGCAACCGCGGCGAGGCCTTGACGGTCGAGGTCGAGCGGGTCCCCCCGGGGCCGGCGTGGGTGCGCGAGGTCCCCTTCGTCGAGCGGCCCGAGGTGCTCCCGCCGGGCGTGACCTGGGGCGCGGCGCCGCGCGAGTACGTGAGCGAGAAGGACGGCTCGATCCTCGTCTGGGTGCCGCCGGGTGCCTTCGTCATGAGCGAGGACATCCGGCGGCACCCTGACTTACCCCCGCAGCGACGCTCCGCCGACGTGCGGCTCACGCGGGGCTACTTCCTCGGCAAGTACGAGGTCACCCGGGCGCAGTACGCCCGCTTCTGCGCGGAGACGGGCCGCCAGCCGCTCAAGCGCCCGCCGAGCTGGATCGAGGAGGACCACCCGGTCGCGAACGTCTCGTGGAGCGAGGCCGTGGCCTACTGCGCCTGGGCCGGCCTGCGCCTGCCCACCGACGCGGAGTGGGAGTTCGCCGCGCGCGGCGCCGATCCCAAACGGGAGTATCCATGGGGGAGCGGGTATCAGGAGGGCGGGTGGGGCACGTGGTGCAAGCTGCACGAGCCCGTGGGCCGCTTCCTGGACACCGTGCCAGGGGGCACCTTCCCCAGGGACGTGAGCCCCTTCGGCGCCTTCGACATGGCCCGGCAACGTGTCGGAGTGGGTCCACGACTGGCACGGCGAGGACCTGCGCCTGCCGCGCATGGAACCCGGCGGGGCCGGCGACCGGCGCCGAGCGCGTGGTCCGGGGTGGCAACTTCTCACGGGAGAGCCCGGGGGGCACGAACGCCTCGCTGAGGGCCCGCCACCGCCTCGCGCCCGACGAGCGACGCCCGGGCGTCGGCTTCCGCGTGGCGCTGTCCGGCGTGGACTGAACGACTACAGCGCGTCGAGGAGCTCGCACAGGGCGAGGTCGGGGTCGCGCCGGAGCTGCGCGACCCGCTGCGCCAGGGTCACCAGGGGGCTGGGCGAGGGCGCGCTCGCCAGCGCCGCGGCCGCGTCGTCGTCGCGGCCTTCGAGGAGCGCGCGGCCGGCGCGTGCGCGTGCGTCGTCGCCGCCGCCGGACTCGCGCACGAGCGCGTCGCCGACGACGCGGGACGGGTCGACCGCGCCGGCGCGCGCGGCCTCGAGCACGCCGCGGGCGAGTCCGCCGTGGGCGTCGCCGCGCGCGCCGCGGACCAGCGCCGCCACGCGCGTCGTGGCCCAGGGCGTCGTGGCGAGCTGCCCCTCCACGTGGCCCCGCTCGCCTGGCCGCAGCGCGCCGGCCGCGAACCTGCACAGCCCCTGGAGGTCCAGCCCGGCGTCGAGCGCGGCCGCTCCCGGCGCTGCCCGTCGGTGGCGGGCGGCGGCGTCGACGAGGTCCGGAAACGCATCGGGCTCGAGGGGGCGCGGCGGCGGGGCGTTCAGGGTCATGGCGGCTCTCGCTTTCGTGGCCACGCGGGCGCGGTGGCGAAGAAGAAGGAGGTGGGGCCCGGCGTCCGTCGATCGGCGCGGCGCGGGCGTGATGGGCAGGGCGGGCGGCGCGTCGCACAGGCGGCAGCCGCGAGCGACGTGGTCGGCGCGAGCGGGAGGGGCCTCGGGCCGGGCGCGGCGGATCACGACCGCGCGCCTCGCGCGTCGGGCTTGTCGGGCTTGCGCTCGATCAGGCAGGCGTCGTAGTCGGGGAAGACCTGGCCCAGGCCGTCCTCGATCAGCTTGCGGCGCAGCTCGTCCATGCGGCGGCCGACCACGGCCGGCGTCGCGTCGAGGCCGGCCCGGCGCGCGATCGCCTCGGGGCCCACGTCGCGCTTGCAGGTCCGGTCCTTGTACATCCGGCAGCCGGCGCTCGAGGGCAAGGAGCAGCGGTGCTGCACGATCGCCAGGTCGACGTCGTCGATCCGGCCGCGCCGGCGCAGGGCCTCGTAGGCCTTGTCGACGACGCCCATCCACACCTTGAGGCGGATGCGGTTGAGGATCAGGTTCAGCGCGTTGGCGTTCAGGCCGCGGGCGCGCTTGAGGTCGGCGACCGAGATCCCCTCGCGCACGAGCGCGCGCGCGAGCAGGCGGTCGTCGTCGCCCAGGACCTCGCCCAGCGCGGCGGCGACGGTCGCGACGTCGCTCAGGGGGCGCCCGGTGACGGCGGCCACGTCCTCGGGCGGCAGGCCGTCGACGAGGAGGCGCAGGAGGACGACGTGCTCGGGGCGGGCCCGGCCGCCGGGGGCGCCCAGGAGCTCGAGGCAGGTCGCGAGGCGCGGCAGGAGGGGGGAGCCCTGGAACGCCTCGAGGACGTCGGCGACCTGGCGGCCCTCGCTGATCAGCGTGAAGATCACGCCGTCGACCGCCTTGATCCTGCCGCTGGCCTCGAGCTCATCGAGGACTCCCAGGACGAAGGTCATCGCGTCGCGCGAGACGGCGACCGCCCCGGAGGGCACGCGGGGGCGCGGGTCGCGCGGGTCGTCCTCGATCGCGGACGGGGCCTTCTTCTTGCGGCCGATCTCGTCCAGGCAGTGGTTGCGGACGATCCGCGCCACGTAGGCCTTGAAGTCGCGCCCGTCCCATTTGGGGATCGCCTCCCACACCCGGCCCCACAGGCCCGGGAACTCGGCGTCGGGATCGAGCCCGTGCCGGTAGAGGATACCCCTGAGGCGCAGGGCGCTGTCGAGCAAACCCATGAGCTGCTCGAACGCCCCCCCGTCGCCCTGGACCGCGACGCGGTGCACCAGCTCGAAGGTCTCCGCCTGCCGGGCGATGGCGAGCTGCTCCGCCACGAACGCGGCCGCCCCGTCGACCCCCCCCTCGAGCGCCTCGAGCGGGGCCGGGGGGGCCGGCGCGTCGTCGCCCGTCTCCGCGTCCTCGCGGGCCAGGAGCGGCGGGTAGCGCTGCAAGGTCTTGAGCACCAGCTGGTCGAGGAAGGCGCTCCGCGGCAGGCCCACCTGCCCGGACACGGCGTCGCGCAGCCGCTCGAGCTCGGGCTCGCTCGGCTCCACCAGGGGGGAGACCACGTTCAGCCTTCCTTGTTCGAGCGCAGGAACTTGATCGGCAGGAGCACGATCGTCGACAGCACGAGGACCAGGGCGGCCATCCCGACGAGGAGCGAGAGGGCCTGCCAGAAGGCGCCGCCGTAGACGCCCTTGGCCACGACCTCCACGCCGGCCTTCTGCAGGACGAACGTCACCAGCCCCAGCGCGCCGCTCAGCCCGGCCACGGCCACGAGGTCGTGGCGCCCGGGCGCGGGGGCCACGGTCAGGGCGAAGGCCAGGTACAGGATCGCCCACAGCCGCCAGTCGCCGACGGGCATGGACTTGAGCTGGCCCAGGAACGCGTTGAGCTGCTTGCCCACCGCCTGCGCCCCCTCGCCCACCGCCTCGACCTCCATGGCGAGCTGCGGCAGGCGCGGCACCCTGAACGGCTCGTCGAGGACCCACGTCCAGCAGGCCACGAACACGGCGATGCACGCCACGAACGGCCCGATCGAGTAGAGGAAGCGGAACACCGCCCCGCCGGCCGGCGGGTCGCCGGCGGTCGGGCCGCCCGCGCGCATCAGGTCCACCTTGCCCGACTTCTGCTGGCCGACGAGGCAGGCCAGGAACCGGCCGCCGGCGGCCGCGAGCATGCCCGGGTAGAAGGCGAAGCCGACCGACTTCCAGCCGACGACGACCTCGAAGAGCTTGCCCAGGGCGTAGGTGATCAACAGATAGATGAGGAGCCACAGCGCCAGGGTCATCGCGTTGGATCCTAAACACCCGGGCCGCCCCGCGCACGCTCCGGAAACGCCGAACGGACGCCGCTGGGGCGTCCGTTCGGGCTCACGTCCGGGGACCGGCGAGCGTCAGCGCGTGTAGAACTCGCACTGATCGAGGGGGTTGCCGTTGGCGTCCGCCCCGCCGATCACCAGGATCCGGCCGTCGAGCAGCGTGACGACCCGGTGGTCGACGCGGGGCGTGGCCATGTTCACCGAGCCCGCGATCGTGTTGGTCGTGTGCTGGTAGATCTCGCAGCTCGCCAGGGGCGCCTGCTGCGTGTCCACGCCGCCGACGATCAGCATGTCGGCCGAGCCGCCGATCTCGGCGATCTCGACCGTGTCGCGGGCCTCGTTGAGCTGCGGCCCGGTGACGAAGGCGCTCGTCTGGGTGTCGTAGTACTCGGTCGTGTCCTCGACGCCGTTGGTGCTGCTCCCGCCGGCGAAGAGCGGCCGGCCCGCCGAGCTGACGGCGGCGCCGTAGTAGATCCGGTGCCCCACGTTCGCCGCGCCCTGCCCGAAGGTGCGGGCCTGCACGTCGTAGCGCTCGACGATCGGGTTCGGCAGGCCGGTGATCGCCGGCTGCTGCTGCTGGTTCAGGCCGATCTGGCAGCCGCCGACGATGAGCGTCTGGCCGCCGGCCGAGACCATGGCGCCGAGGGTGTGGAAGCTCGACGTGCCGGACGCCGTCCACTGGCCGGTCGCCGGGTCGTAGGTCGCCGACGAGTTGAGCGACAGCATCTGCGAGTTCACGCCGCCCGCGACGAGGACGTGCCCGTTCGAGAGGCGCGACGCGAAGTGCCACCCACGGCCCTGGGGCATAGCCCCCGTCTGCGTGAAGGCGTTCGTGGTCGAGTCGAACAGGTAGCAGGTCGTCATCGCCGTAAGCTGGTTCGGCGTCTCGACTCCGATGCCGCCGGCGATCAGGACGCGGTTGGTTTGCAGGAGGGTCGCCGTGTGCAGTTGGCGCCCGGTGGCGTTGCCGTTGTTGATCATCTGCGCGTCGGCGGGCGTCGGCGAGATCTGATCGAGCGAGGTCCACGTGTTGGCGACCGGGTCGAACACCTCGGAGGTCGTGTACACGCCGTTTCCGTCGGTGCCGCCGACCACCAGCACGCGCCCGTCGGGGAGCGTCGTGGCCGTGTGCTGCGAGCGCGCGCCGGCGGTCAGGGCCGGAGCCGACGAGAACTGGCCCAGCCCGCCGCCGCCGCCGCCGCCGCCGCCACCGGGCGCGCCGCCGGCCGCGCCGGTGCTGCCCGGCCCGAAGAACGCCTTGCCGCCGCTGCTGCTGCCGGTGTTGCAGCCCGCAGCGACCCCCGCCACCAGCGCGGACGCGAGCGTCGAGGCGACCAGCCGCGTCGTCGTGTGCTTCTTCATCACGCCCCTCGATCCAGCCGTGATCCGTGAGCCGTTTCGTCCCAAGTGGACGAGCGCGCGGGAACCATACACAATCAACGATCCAAAGTCACTCCGGGACGGCTCGATCCGTCAAGCCGCTGTCAAGCCGAGGCTTCGTTCATCGAGGCCATCGTCGAGCGCCGAGAACACCGGGCCCAGCGGGCCCGTTTTCCGTTTTGCGTTCCAATGCGGCTCACACCGTCAAGCTTCGTCGCGGGCGGCGCGGACGAACCGCGCCGGAGCACGTCTTATCGTCGGGGGGAGCAGTCGTTTCTCTGGACGGTGTCGGTGTCTCCTGCTACGTTCGTCACTCTCCTGGGCGCCTTCTTGTCATGACGCCGCGCGTCAGGCCTTGGTCTTTCGTGTCCTCCCACATGGCGGGAGGGCGGCGACTCGCCGGCGCCCAGGACTTCTCGTTCCTGAGGTGAAACATGCGTAAGATCAAGACCAAGGGCCTGAAGATCAAGATGAAGCCGATCGACCGCGGGCCGCGGTTCTCGATCGCGCTCCACGGTACGCAGCACCCGGCCAAGGCCAAGGAAGCCCTCCTCCGCACGTTCGACATCAACGAGGCGCTCGCCGACGTCGTCGTGAGTTCCGCGCCCGTCGTGATCTGCCGTGACCTCGATCAGGAGATCGCCGCCGACTACGTCAAGCGCCTCAAGACCTCCGGTGACTTCCGCGTGTGGCTCGAGAGCGCGTCGGGCCGGATGAAGCAGATGAATCTGAAGCAGAAGTCGGGTTCACCGGCGCCCATCCCGGTCCCCGAGATCCGCAAGCACTAGAGGCCTGGCCGGTAACGTCTTCGTAGCCGCGGCGCGCCTGTTCCTTCCTGCATGACGAAATCGTGACAACAGGGATGGCGCAGCAGAGTAGGATCGGCCCGTCGCGGTGACGAAGCATGCCTTGCTGGTCCCGCGCGTGTGTTCCGCCTCCGGCGGCACACCGCGATGCTCGCCTCACGCTTCGCTCTTTCCGCGTCATTAAGGAGTGTCCTCAGGATGAAGGCCCGGTACGACTCCAAGCCCCTCAAGCTCGCTGCGAAGGTGAAGACGAAGGCGGACGGAGCGGAGGGGTACGTCACCCGGATCGGCCTCCTGCGCATGAAGCGTGGGGGCGCGACGAAGGTGGACGTGTACTTCCCCGACCGCCAGGCGCGCGGGTACACCTTCATGAACCAGCGGCTGTACATGGCCAGCTTCCTGTCGTACGCGGGCAACGCCGAGGTCGAGGAGGTCTGAAGACCCCGACCGGCGCCTGAGCGAAGAGTGACGAACGGCCGCGCCCACGGGCGCGGCCGTCGTCGTTCCGGAGCGCTCCGGAGCGCTGTTTCCGGTGCGCACGACGGCGTTTCCGGTCGCCGCCCTGACGAACGTCGACGGCACGTCTATCCTCGCCTTGGACGATGGCCGTGCCCCTCAAGCCCCCGCGCTCGCCTGCCCTGGACGCGCCCTGGATGCGTGACCTGGCCGTCCTCGTCGCGGGGCTGGGCCTCGGCGTGGCGGTCGGTCTGCGGCTCGAGCGGCCGGCGACGGCGCCTGCGCCGGAGCGCCGCGAGCCGATCGCCGCCATCTCCCGCCTGGCGCCGGCGCCGGCGCCGTCGTCGGCGCCGACGGGGGGCGCGGAGGACGCGCGACCGGGGGACGAGCGGCGCCGGGCCGACCTGGCGGCGGCGATCGAGGTCAACGAAGGCGAGGTGCGCGCGCTGGCCCGAGCGCTGGCCGACCCGACCGCCTACCGCCACGTCCGGGCCGTGCTGGCGGACGTCGAGGCCTTCGAGGAGGCGCAGCGCCGGCGCGAGGAGCTCTACCGCCGCCTCGGCGAGCCGCCGCCCCCGGCGCCGGCGCTGCCGCCCGGGCTGCGCGAGCGGGCCCGCCAGCTCGGGGCCGAGCGGGGCGCCGCGCTGACGGTCGTGGTCGACGCTGCGCCCGAGCAGGTGGAGGTCCTCATCGCTTCGCCCGAGGGCGCGACGTCGGCCGGCCCTGCCCGGCCCGGGGTGGTCCTCGGCAACGACGGGCCGCTCAGGACGGTCACCTACCGCACGCGCGTCGACGGCTTCGAGCGGACCGTCTCGATCGTCGAGGACCCGCAGGGCGGCCGGGACCGGCTGCGGGTGACGTTTGCCCCGACGGGCGGGCCGCCGGCGTTCGTCCGCTCGACGCGCCTGCTCGGCGCGCCCGGCAAGGCCTGGCAGGACCTGATCGCGCACCTGTGGGCGCGCGGCAGCGTCCCGTTCCACGCGCTCGAGGCCCTGGCCAGCGGCGGCGAGGCGGCGCTCCCGTCGCGGCGCGGCGGCTGGATCGACTGGGTGCGGCGCCACATCGACCTGCCGCCGAACCCCGAGCTCAACGAGCCGGCGGGGCCGCCGCCCCCGCTTCCGGCCGACAACCCCCTCCTGCTCGTCGGCGACACGCAGCCCGTCCTGCTCGAGCGCCCCGACCTGGCGCTCGACCCGGAGCAGGAGCAGCCGCCGCTGCTCAGCCCGGCGCGCGGCCCCCTGGTGCTCCTGGCGGGCAACGGGGTGGGGATCTACGACGGCGGCTGGCGCTGGCTGGTGTTCGACGCGGCGCGCGGCCGGGCCGTCGAGCACCTCCCGGGCGCGGGGCCCGGCGGGGCGCACCTGCGCTGGGAGTTCTACCCCGACGCGGCGCGGACGCGCCTCGGGCGCGGCCCGGAGCAGGCGCGCGCCCTGTGTCAGCTCGCGCAGGAGCGCACGCGCCAGGCGCTCGGGGTGCTCCTCCTGCGCCGCGAGGTCGCGGCGCTCGAGCGCGAGATGGACGCGCGGGTCGGCGGCCTCTACACCGCCGACGGGCTGGCCGCCCTGCGCCTGCACGAGGCGCTCGTCGACCGGCGCAAGCGGCTGCAGGCGCTCTCGCACCTGCTGCTCGACGCCGAGGCGGCCGCCCTGAGCGACCGCACGCTCGAGGAGGGCAAGCGCCGCGGCGTGGCGCGGCTCGTGGCGCTGATCGAGGCCATGATCCAGGCCGGGCGGCAGGGGCCGGTCGAGTACCTCCTGCGCGACGACCGCGTGAAGGCGGTCCTGTTCCAGGCGCCGCAGGCCTACCGCCTGCGCCTCTGCCAGTCCTACCGCGAGCGCTTCGGCCGCTGGCGCGGCGGGCCCTTCGCCGCGTTCGGCGGCGAGCCGCCGCGCTGGTACGAGGTCGAGTAAGTGGGCCGACGGGCGCCCTGACCTCGATCGGAGCCGCAAGAGAGGCGAGGCCGCGGAGGACGAGGCGGGGGTGCGAGCTCTGCGCGCGCCTCCCCCGCCCGGCATCCGCGCTCGGCTCCGATCGTGGAGCGCTGGTGACCAGCCTTCGATCGGAGCAGCGAGCGAGGCGAGGCCGCGGAGGCCGAGGCGAGGGGGGAGCGCGCGCGGGTCGTATCGATCGCCGGATCCTACGACCCGCGCGCGCCCCCCCTCGCCCGGCATCCGCGGCCGCAGCCGTCGAGTACACCGCATGCCTCGGCGGTCAGGGCGGCCGGGGGTACCTTCGGGAGAGACGGGGAGCCGCCGCCGTGGACGCCTTCGCCAAGCTGCTCTCGGCGCGCCTGCGGGTCGGGCAGGCGCGGGGGATCGACGTCCACGTCCACTGGACGCTGTTCGTCGCGGCCGCCTGGCTGCTCGTGTGGCTGCGCAGCGAGCCGCTGCACGCGCTGCTCCTCGTGCTCGTCCTCGGCGGGAGCGTGCTCCTGCACGAGCTCGGCCACTGCTGTGCGGCGCGCCGCGTGGGCGGCGACGCGCGCGAGGTGATCCTGTGGCCGCTCGGCGGGCTGGCCGACGTCCACACGCCGCGGGCCCCGTGGCCACGCTTCGCGGCGGCCGTGGCCGGCCCTTTGGTCAACGTCGCGCTGCTCGTCGCCGCGCTGCCGCCGTTCCTGGCCCTCGGCGGCCGGTGGTCGCTGGAGACGCTCGGCCCCGTGGGCGGCCCGCCCGTCCTGGCGATGGTCGTGTTCGTCAACGGCGCGCTGGCGCTGTTCAACCTGCTCCCCGCCTACCCCATGGACGGCGGGCGCGCCCTGCAGGCGGCGCTCTGGCCGCGCCTGGGCGAGGCGCGGGCGACGCGCCTGGCGATCCACGTCGGGCTGGGCGTGGCCGCGGTCGTGGCCCTGTGGGGGCTCCTGGCCGGCCACACTCTCGTCGTGCTCGTCATGGCCTTCGTGGCCTCGTCGGCGCTGCGCGAGCGGGCCCGCCTGGCGGCCGGCGGCCCCGACGAGCCGGCCTGGGCCGCCGCGCCGGACCCGGGGCCAGGGCCGATCACCGCGTGGCGCGAGCGCCGGCGGCGCCGCCGCGAGGCGGAGGAGGCGCGGCGCAAGGACGCCATGCGCGCCCGGCTGGACCTCGTGCTGGAGAAGGTCTCGCGCGAGGGCCTCGACGGCCTGACGCGCGAGGAGCGCCGCTTCCTCCAGCGCGCCAGCCAGGCCTTGCGCCGCGAGCGGGTCTCGTCGCCCGCGGGCGAGTAGCATCGGCCGCGTGAGCGCGACGGCGCGGCCGCTGGCGCGGGCCTTCTTCGAGCGCGACGTGGTCGCGGTCGCGCGCGACCTCCTGGGCGCCGTGCTCCTGCGCGACGGCGTCGGCGGGCGGATCGTCGAGACCGAGGCCTACCACGAGCGCGAGGCGGCCAGCCACGCGTTCGTCGGGCCCACGCGCCGGAACGCCAGCCTGTTCCTCCCGGGCGGACACCTCTACGTCTACCGGATCCACCAGGTCGTGTGCGCCAACGTGTCCTGCGAGGCCGAGGGGACGGGCGCGGGCGTGCTCGTGCGGGCGCTCGTGCCGACGCACGGCCTCGAGCAGGTCGCGGCGCGGCGCGCCGGCGCGCGTCCGCGCGCCTGGACCGACGGGCCGGGCAAGCTGTGCCGCGCGCTGGGGATCACGCTGGCCGACGACGGGCAGGACCTCGTCGTGGGCGGCGGGCCCGTGCGCCTCGTGCCCCCCGCCAGGCGCGCGCCCGACGCGCAGGTCGTCGCGGGCCCGCGCGTCGGGATCAGCAAGGCGGTCGACCTGCCCTGGCGCTTCCGCCTGCTCGACGTCGATGAAGAAGTCCACTCTGCTCGCATGCCACCGTGACCAGCCTCGATCGGAGCCGCGAGCGAGGCGAGGCCGCGGAGGCCGAGGCGGGGAGGCGCGCGCGCGGGCGACGACGTAGCGACCTACTTCGAGCCCGCGCGCGCGCCGCCCCGCCCGGCATCCGCGGCCGCAGCCGTCGAGCACACCTCAACGGTTGAACCAGCCGATCGCATCGCGGTTCCGGTAGTAGAAGCGCCCGGCGGCGTAGGTGGAGACGAGCGCCCCGTAGAGCCACAGCCACTGGTGCAGGTAGCCCTGCACGAGCGCGCCCAGGGCCGCGGGCAGGGCGCGCACGACGGTGGCCGTGAGGAGCGCCTGCAGGAGCCATCCGGCGACGGACGCGCCGACGAAGACGCCGGCGACGACGGCGTAGTCGCGGGCGGCGACGCCGATCGCGCGCAGGCCGGCCGGGTACTGGAAGGCCATCCAGCCGTCGTTGAAGGCCACCATGAGCAGGAGGGCCATGGGGAAGTAGAGCACGCCGAAGAGCAGGGCCAGGAGGAGGAGGCCCGTGGCCAGGGTCGCCGCGCCGCTGCGGCCGACACGCTCGGAGAGGCCGTAGGCCGAGGGCGGCAAGGGCTGGCGCACGGCGTCGCCCTTGCCGCCGCGGAGGAGGTCGAGCAGGTCGCCGTGGAGCTTCTCGTCGTCGACGCCGGTGGCGTACTCGCGGCGGACGACGCCCTGGGGGTCGAGCACGTAGACGGCGGGGAGGCGCCGCACCTGCGCGAACGGGTCGGGGAACACGTAGCCCTCGGTGCGGATGAAGCGCAGGGCCGTGAACGGGCTCTGGGCCAGCGGGTGGACGCGCGCGCCGTGCGCGGCGGCGTTGCGACCGGCGAGGTCGCGCGCGCGCCCGAGCGCCTCGTCGACGTCGGAGCCTTCGTCGTCGGGGCCGACTTCGTGGGGGTCGTCGTCGCCGGAGGTGTAGTCGAGCTCGCTGTAGCCGAAGCGCTCGCGCACGGAGGCCGGCACGGCGTAGGGATGGCGGCCCCAGACGATCTTGCAGCGCGGGTCGGCGAAGGCGGCGTAGACCTGCACCTTGCCGGCGAGGGCGCGCCCGACGCGCTCGAGGTCGTGGATCTGCGCCGCGTGGTCGATCACGACGCCGAAGCCGGCCGAGGGCAGGTTGGCGAAGGCCTCGTCGGTGCCGGTGTCGTCGGCCGTGTCCTTGCCGAGGAGCCCCAGGACCGACCAGCCGCCGGCGAGCGGGGCGGGGGCGCCGTCGAGCGTGACGAACTCGGCGTCGGCGGCGCGCGTCCCGGGGGCGACGAGCCCCTTCACGCCGGCGAGGTTCACCGCGTCGCGGCCTACGGAGGGGATGCGCGCGCGGTCGATCCCGGGGCCCGACGCCTTGACGAGCAGGCAGCCGGCGAGGACCGCCGGGGCGAAGGCGGCCGCGCTGGCCAGGAGCAGGCGCCAGCCCAGCCCGATGGTGGCGCCGAGGTCGGGCCAGTCGGGGAGCTCCTCGCGCCCCTGGCAGGCCGCCTCGGCGACGCACACGAGGTAGCTGTAGATATAGAGCGCGAGCGGGAGGAGGGCGAGCCCGGTGCCGGGCGGGAGGATCCGCACGCCGCTGAAGAGCAGGTCGATCAGGAACACGAGCAGGGCGCCCGAGCTGACGACGAAGAGCCCGAGCGAGGTCGCCGGGTAGCGCAGGATCAGCCCCAGCTCCTGGTCGAGCGGGCGGGTGGGGCGGTCGACGACCCCCTGGAGGCCGGCCGGGGCGGCGGCGCGATGCGCCGCCGGCGGGGCGAAGCGCGCGTCGTCGTCGGGGTCGGTGACCGGCGTGAAGGACGGCGGGCGGAAGCGCGCGTCGTCGTCGGGGTCGGTGACCGGCGTGGTGGCCGCGACCGGCGAGGGCGCAGCGGCCGGGGGCGGCTCGGGCTCGTAGCCAGGGAGCGAGGCCGACTGGCGCATGCGGCGCAGGCGCTCCGTCTTGGCGGCCGGGTCCTCGACCTCGTGCGCGTCGGCCGGCTCGGGCTCGTAGCCCGGGAGCGAGGCCGACTGGCGCATGCGGCGCAGGCGCTCGGTCTTGGCGGCCGGGTCTTCGACTTCATGCGCGGCGGCGTGCGGGGCGGCCGGCTCGGGCTCGTAGCCGGGGAGCGAGGCCGCCTGGCGCATGCGGCGCAGGCGCTCGGTCTTGGCGGCGTCGCTCTCGGCGCCAGGCGAGGGCGGCATGGCGACCGGCGGGAGCGCGGGGGCGGGCTCCGGCTCGAGCGCCGGAGCGGCCTCGAGCGCCGGAGCGGCCTCGAGCGCCGGAGCGCCTTCGAGCGCCGGAGCGGCCTCGAGCGCCGGAGCGGCCTCGAGCGCCGGAGCGGCCTCGAGCGCCGGAGCGGCCTCGAGCGCCGGAGCGGCCTCGAGCGCCGGAGCGGCCTCGGGCGCCGGAGCGGTCTCGGGCGCCGGAGCGGGCTCGGGCGCGACGGCCGCGGGCGAAGCCGAGGCGACAGCAGGTCGGTGAGGGCCCTTGCGAGGTGCGGCGGGCCCGCCCGGTCGCGGCGGGCCCTTCCTGCCCGGCGTGGCGGCCGCCGCGCCGGGCGTGGGCCGCCGGCCTGATGGAG
>JAHBXY010000068.1 GCA_019636275.1 Planctomycetota bacterium
AAGGCGGCGCCGCCGTGGCGGCCGAGCGCCTCGCCGCCGCCGGCGTTGGCCTCGTAGCGCCCGAGCAGGCGCGGGCCGTCGACGCGCAGCGTGAGCGTCGCGTCGCGCTCGGTGCCGGCCAGGTCGGCCGGGAGCACGAGCTCGAGGCGGTCGCGCCACAGGCGCGCCTCGGCGCGCCGCGCGTCGGGCGCGTCGTCGCCCAGGCGCGCCTCGAGCCCGCCGCGGCGCGCCTCGAGCGCGAGCCGGACCACGGCGCCGCTCTCGAGCTCGATCTGCCAGGCGCCGGCGAGGTCCTTGGGCGCCGGCGGCCCGCGGCGCGTGAGGTGGCGGACGCCGTCGACCCACACCTCGACGACGCTCGTGTCCTCGGCGAAGAGCGGCCCGTCGGTGACCGTGAGGCTGGCGAGGCTGCCCGGCGCGATCACGCCCAGGCGCGGCGCGCGCAGGAGGGCGGCCGGCGCCGTCGTCAGGGCGGCGAGGGCCACCTCCTCGGGGAGGCCGCGGGCGATCGCCTGGCGCGCGCGGGCGCGCCAGTCGCCGCGGTCGGCGAGCCCCTGCGTGGTGAACGCGAAGCGGACGCCGGCGTCCGCCAGGCGCGCCGGCTCCTCGGCCGCGAGCCACCAGGCGCGCAGGGCGCGCAGCGGGACGGTCTCGGCCTCGTCGGGGCCGTCCCAGCGCGGCGGCGGCGCGAAGTTGAGGCTGAGCACCAGCGGGGCGCCCGTGGCCACGACCTCGCCCAGCCAGCGGTGGGCGTCGTGCGCGCCGAGGACGACGGTCGGGACGAGGTCGAACTCGCCCAGCAGGGCCGTCGCCCGCAGGAGCATCTGCGCGTCGTCGGCCTCGACGAACACGGGGCGCTCGCGCGCCAGGACGGGGGCCAGCGCGTCGAGCGACACGTTGGTCTCTGGCCGCTCCTGGCCCAGCGGGTCCTCGGCGTAGGCCGCCGTGGCCGCGCGGTGGTGCTGCGCGTCGCGCAGCGTCTGGCGGACGAGGGCCATGGCCCCCATGAGCGAGCCGGGGTAGGCGCGGGCGCCCCAGCCGCCGCGCTCGAGGGCCACGTGCTGGGCGACGCGCGCGGCGACGACCTGCTCGCGAGCCGAGCCGTCGCGCAGGCTCACGAGCGCGCTCTCGCCGCGCAGGACCCCGCGCTCGGGCACGACCAGGGCGGCCGTGAAGCCGGCCCGGCGCAGGCCGTCGAGCGTGTCGCTCGAGAGCGCGAGCTCCTGGGCGATCGACCGCTCCGGGGTGACCTTCGGGTTGTCGTGCACGGCGCCCTTGCGCGGGCCCTTCGGCGCCGGGGCCGGCTCGTGGTCGTGGTCGTCGTCGCCTCGCGGGCCGCCGCGGCGGCCGTCGTCCAGGCGCAGGTAGGGCTCGATCAGCCCCGGGTAGACGGTCAGGCCGCGCAGGTCCCACACGCGCGCGTCGGGCGGCGGGATCACGTCGGCGCCGACGGCCTCGACCACGCCGTCGCGGATGACGATCACCCCGCGCTCCAGCACCTCGCCCGGGCGCAGGACGATCCGCGCGTCGACGAGGGCGTGCACGCGGTGCGGACGGCCGCCGGGGCTGTCGGGGCCATCGGCGCGGGCGGTCAGGCCGGCGAACGTCGCCGCCGCGAGGACGAGGCCGGCGGCGCCGAGGCGGCGCGTGGTCGGGCTCGTCGGGCTCGTCGAGCTCATGGAGGCTCCCCCTGCCGGGCCGCCGGCCCGGCGCGGGCGCCGACTATACCCGCGGGATGGTGAGCGGCGCTGGCTCAGGCGAACAGGGCGCGGGCCTCGTCGAGCGAGGTGACGAGCGCAGCGCGGCGCACCAGGCCCTCGAGCGCGACCGCGTCGGTGACCTCACGCACGCGCGCCGAGAGGTCGTCGGGGAGGGTCGCGTCGCCCAGCCGGGCGGCGAGGACGGCCGCGAGGGCCGCCTGGAGGCCGAGGTGGCGGCCTTCCTCGCGGCCTTTCTCCAGTCCCTTCTCCAGCCCCTTCTCCAGCCCCTTCTCCAGCCCCTTCTCCAGCCCGCGAGCCTCCGCGCGGAGCTCGAATGGCGCCCTGAACGGCATCGTCCTCTCCTCCTCCAGCTCCGACAGACGACGGTCGAACTCGGCCTCGAGCGCCGGCGGCAGCGCCAGCAACCAGTCGATGAACCGGTACAGCTCGAGGATGTCCTTTCGCCCCAAACCGCGGTCGAAGAGAGCCCGCGTCAGCGTCCACTTCCAGTGTAACCGCGCCGTCGGGTCCTTCCCCGTGCGGATCGACGCCAGGTGGGCCAGGACGACGACCGCGAACGGGTTCGGGTCCGCGTCGAGCGCGGCCTCGCGCCCCTCGAAGTCGAGCAGCTTGGCCGCGGGGAACTCGAGCGTCAGGCGCCCGCCGAGGAGCTCGGCCGTGTAGGGGCCCGGACGCCAGCTCGGGCGGTCGTCGGCGAGGATCACCAGGTTGACCGGGGGCCGGGAGTACCGGTCGAAGATCCGGTAGTAGTAGACGAACAACCGCTCTGGCAGCCCGGCGTCCACCTGACCCTGCACCTCGACGTGCACGAGGACCCACGCCTCGCCGCCGTCGCGGAGCCACACCCGGTACAGCTTGTCGGCGTACCGGCGGCCCAGCTCCGCGTCACGCACGACCTGCTGGAACTCCGCGTCGAGGGGCTCCCAGCCCCTCGACCAGTCGATCCCCGCGTGGACCGCGGGAAAGAGCAGGCGGAGGCAGGGCTCGAGGTAGCGGTCGAGCGCCTCCTTCCAGGGGCTGTCGCGGTCGTCGTCTTCGCGCTCGCCGGCTCGGGTCATGTTCGTGCGCCCGAACGTAGCGCGAACCACCGACAGGCCGGCGTCAGTGCGCCTCACGCACGCGATCGCCGCCCTCCTGCGAAGCCAAGGCCATGGCGGTCGACGCGCGGATCACGGCCTGGGCCCACGTGTCGGCGCGGCCGATGCCGATCGAGACGGTGACGCGCTCGCGATGGCCCTCGCCCACGTCGAACGGCACGTCGCCCACCGCCCGGCGTATGCCCTCGGCGACGGCGCGCACGTCGACCTCCGGCTCGAGGCGCACGAGCCACTCGTCGCCGGCCCAGCGGGCGACCCGGTCGCCGACGCAGGCGTGCAGGCGACGGGTGGCGTCGACGAGCACCTGGTCCCCCGACGGGATCCCGAACAGGTCCAGCAGCCGCCTCATGTCCTTCACATCCACGTCCAGGATCCAGTCCTCCATCGACGCCTCGCGCGGCGCGTCCGACACCAGCGGCGCGGCCGGGTCGGCGACGAAGGCGGCCCGCGTGAACGCGCCCGTGAGCGGGTCGCGCGCCTCGGCCGGGCAGGCGTCGGGCGCCCAGGCGGGCCGGGAGGGGAGCCCCGGCAGGAGCGCCGGCGCGGGCGGCGGCGCGCCGGCCTCGACCGCCACGAGCACGTCCTCGGACCCGCGGTGACGCGCCAGCGCCTCGACCGCGCCGGCGCGGGCGGCGTGCCAGAGCGCCGCGAGCAGGAGGTTGGGTCGACCGACGTCCCACTCGCGCGCCGGGCCACGCTCGGCCCGCGCGACGAGGCTCGCCGCCTCGTCGGCGTCCAGCCTCGCCCGCGCCAGGCACAGGAGCGGCAGGTCGGCGCCCGCGCGCTGGACGACCAGCCTCCGCCGCTCGACCCCGCCGCCGCGGGCCGCGGCGATCAGGCGCTCGTCCTCGCGCCACTCGCCATGGACCTCGAGCGGCGTGCCCGTCGTCGCCAGCAGCGCGTCGACGAGGCGACCGAGCGGCGCGTCGACCCGCGGGTCCTCGTCGCCCAGCAGCCAGGCCGTGGCCGTCGTGATGTCGTGGCCTCGCCGCCCCTCGGCGAGCGCGGCCGCGACCACCCGCTCGACGCGCGGGTCGAGCGGCCACCCGGCGTCGAGCGCCTCGAGGGCGCCCGCCCGCCCCTCGCGCGCGGCCCGCCTCGACCACGCGCCGCGCCGCCGCCTCCTGGCCCGCCCGCCACGGGGGCCAGCGTAGGTCGGCGCCGGCGCGCCGGCGCGCTCGAGCCGCCGCAGGTCCTCGTCCACGCGTCAGCGCCGGCGCGCCGGTCCGCGCGGCGCGCCGATCGTGCGCAGCTCGCCCCGGCCCAGCTCGGCGAGCTGCGCAGGAGCTCCGGGTCGGCCTCGCCGATCCCGATGCAGTGGAGCTCGGCGCGCCGGAACAGGTTCATGCGCTCGACGTCGCGCAGGAGGAAGCGCCACTCGACGTAGGGGCCGTAGTAGTGCAGCTCCTCCGCGTCGCCGTGGTCGGCGCCCGTCTCGGGGTCGCCCGCGGTCATCCCCTCGACCCGGATGTCCTCCGCGTCGAAGTCGTCCCAGCTCGGGACCCCGTCGCTGAGGAGGAAGATCGTGTCGCAGCCGCTCTCGAAGCCCGCCGGCGCCACGTGCTCTTGCGCGGGGATCGGCTGCTTCTCGGTCAGCCGGTAGGCCAGGCGCAGCCCTCCGTGCAGGTTCGTGAAGCCCTTGAGCGTCCCGTGCTCGCGCCCCGCCTCCGGCTTGCCAACCCGCAGCGCGTCGAGCGCCGCGGCCGCGCGCTGCAGGTTCTGCGGCGTGGCGCGCACGAGGCTCGGGCCCAGCAGCGACTCGGCCTTGGTGCCGAAGACGACCACGCCGAAGCTCATCTTGTCGCCGAGCGCGAGGAGCGAGCGGCGCAGGGCCTCGCGGGCCAGGTCGAAGCGGTTCTTGATCCGGTCCCAGGGCAGGTCGAGGTCGTCCTGCGCCCCCTGCGGCGCGCCCGTGCGCGGCCGGCGCAGGTCGGCCAGCTCGGCCTGGGCCAGCGGCTGGAGCATGGAGTCCGACAGGTCGACGACGAACACCACGCGCGCGCCGGCGGCCTCGACGCCGAAGAAGCGCGGCGACGTCAGCCCGGGCCCGCTCTGCACGCGCAGCCGCGTCCCGCCCGCGTCGCCGGCCGGCGCCTGCGCCTCCGCGGCGCGTCCGGCGAGCAGCCGCCGCCAGGGCTCGGCCTCCAGGTACAGCGCGTCCGACCTCAGCGCCCGCGCCAGCGCGCGGGCGACCACCAGCCTGCTCCGGAGCTCGAGCTTCCTGCCGTCGAGGCCGTCGATCACCAGCCCGGCCGCCGCCGTGAACGCCTCGGTCCCCAGCCGCGCCCGCGCCGCGGGCAGGACCCAGGCGCAGGCCTCGGTCAGGACGAGGCGCTCGCCCGCCTTGAGCCGCGCCCCGGCCGGCGCGCCGAGGACGCGCTGCACGGCCGCGAGGCCGGCGTCGGCGCGGTCCTCCTGCGACAGGACGTGGAGCGCCGCCGCGCGCACGAAGGGGTCGCGCTTGCCGTCGCAGGCGAGGGCCACCACGCCGTCGGTCCCCCGGTGACGCGCCTCGAGCCGAAGGGCCTGGAGCCATAGCCAGGCGTCGGGCGCGTCCCCCGCGCGCTTCAGCGCGTCCTGGAACCCGTCGACGTGCTCGGCCGCCTGGAACGCGTCGCCCGCGATCCCGGCCATGAGGTAGCGCACGTGGTCGTCGGGCGCGTCGGGCTGCAGGTAGCGGCGCATGAGGACGCGCAGGGCGCGCGCGTCGCGCGTGAGGGCGAAGCGCTCGGCCGAGAGCGCGCGGATGTAGAGGGCCTTGCGCTGCAGGCTCGCCTCGTAGCGGCGCGCCTCCTCGTCGAAGGGCCCCGTGGGCTCGACCTGCGCGGCGGCCGGGAGGGCGGCGAGGAGGAGACAGACGAGCGCGCGGGACGAGGGCATGGGGCGCCTCCGGTCCGGCGATCCTACCCGGCGGGGCGGGCGGCCTGCCGCGGGCCGCTCCCGTGGACGTCAGGCCCCGTCCTGGCCGTCGTCCTCCTCGTCGTCGGCGGCGTAGCCGTACTTCTGCAGGCGCCGCAGGAGCGAGCGCCGGTTGATCTGCAGGAGCGCCGCGGCGCGGCTGCGGTTCCCGCGGGTGAGCTTGAGCGCGTTCTCGATCTCGGCCCGCTCGACCTCCTCGACGACCGCGTCGAGCGAGCGCGGCGGCCGCGTCGGCGCCTGCTCGGCCTCGGGCTCGCCCAGGAGCTGCTTGTCCTCGGCGAGGGCCTCGTAGGTGATCACGTCGCCCGCCAGGTAGGCGAGCTTCGTGACGACGTTCTCGAGCTGCCGGATGTTCCCCGGCCACGGGTAGCGGGTGAGGACCTGCAGGATCCGCTCGTCGCGGCGGTCGAGCACCTTCGGCCGCGCGCCGCGCTCGCGGGCGACCTTCTTCAGGAAGTGGTCGACGAGCAGCGGCACGTCCTCGGGCCGCTCGCGCAGGGGCGGCAGGTCGATGCGCACCACCTTGAGGCGGTGGTAGAGGTCCTGGCGGAAGCGCCCGGCGGCGACGTCGGCGTCGAGGTCGCGCAGCGTCGCGGCCACGATCCGCACGTCGACCTTCACCGGCTCCGACGCGCCGAGCGGCACGACCTCGCGCTCCTGCAGCACGCGCAGGAGCTTGGTCTGCATGTCGAGGCTCATCTCGCCGATCTCGTCCAGGAAGAGCGTGCTCCCCGAGGCGATCTCGAACAGGCCCTGCTTGCGCCGGTCGGCGCCGGTGAAGGCGCCCTTCTCGTGGCCGAAGAGGAGGCTCTCCAGGAGCGACTCGGTGATCGCGCCGCAGTTCTGCGCGTAGAAGCGCTTCTTCTTGCGCTTGGCGTCGTTGCGGTGCAGGGCGCGGGCGACCAGCTCCTTGCCCGTGCCGGTCTCGCCCGTGATCAGCACCGACACGTCGGTCCCGATCACGCGGTCGAGCTTCTTCAGGACCGCCTGCACCTTGGGCGAGCGCGTGACGAACTCGGCGTAGTCGTACTTCGCCTCCACGGCGCCCGCCGGCCGCTCGCGGCCGCGCAGGAGGTGCGGGCCGAGGAGGGCGCCGAGCACCGTGAACACGTGGTCCTGGGCCTCGCCCGGATCGACTGGGGCCGTGGGCGAGGGGAGGAGGCCGAGGACGCCCTCCCAGGCGCCGGTCTCCGGGTCGACGACGGGGAGCGCGTGCACGGGCGGGTGGCCCGCCTCGGCCTTGACGGCGACTGCGCCGCGCGGCGCGCGGCCGCCGGTCATCGACGGCGGCGGCGCGTCGACGACGCCGTCGAGCGACTCGCGCACGCGGTCGGCGACGCGCTCGAGCTGGCGGGCGGCCACCTCCAGGGCCGCGCCGCCCTCGCCGAGGGTGCGCACGCAGCGCAGCCCCGTCTCCTCGACGCGGGCCAGGAAGGCGCCGCGCGCGTGGCCGGCCACGAGGGCCAGCTCGAGCACGGCGCGCGCGGCGTCGTCGTCGGCCGGGGCCGACCCTGGCCCGCCGGGCCGCGACCGCTCGACCGCCTGGGCGAGCGCTCTCAGCGCCTCGTCCGCCGTCACCCCCCCGCGCCTCCTCGCTCCGTGTGGCACTACCATAGCACCGTGCGGCTGCTCCTCGTCCGGCTGAGCGCGATCGGCGACGTCCTCCACGCGCTCCCCGCCCTGGAGGTGCTCCGGCGCGCCGCCCCGGCGGCCGAGCTGGCCTGGGTCGTCGAGCCGCCGGCCGCGCCGCTCCTGCGCGGCCACCCGGCGCTCGACCACCTGGTCGTCCTCGACCGCCCCGGGGTGCAGGCGGGCCCGCGGCGGCTCGGCGCCCTGCGCGAGGCGGTCGGCGCCGTGGGCGCCCTGCGCGCCCTGCGCGCCGACGTCGCGCTGACCTCCAGGGCCCTGCGCAGCGCGCTCGTGGCCCGCGCCGGCGCCGCGCGCGTCCTCGGTCCGGCCTGGGCCCGCGAGGGCGCCCACACCGGGGTGCTGGACTTGTTGCGGAAGGCGAGGCACGTCGTCGAGCGCCACGCCGCCGCGCGCGGCGCTCGCGGCCCTCGGCCTGCCGCCGGACGAGGGGCCGATGCGGCGCGCCTGGCCTGGCGCCGGCCGTAGCGCGCGTCGAGCGACGGGTCGTGCTCCTGCCGGGCGCCGGCGTCGGCCAACCGGCCGCCGCCGGCGCTCCTGGCGCGCGCTCATCGCTGACCGCCTCGCCGAGCGGGCGCCCGACCGAGGCGGTGGCCCTCGTCGGCGGGCCGCGCGACGCCCCGCGCGCCCGGGCCGTCCTCGAGCGCTGCGCCCGCGCGCGCCCGGTCGACCTCACCGGCCGCCACGACCTGGTCGCCACGGCGGCCGTGCTCTCGGCCTCGGCCGCCGTCGTCGGCGGAGACACCGGGCCGCTGCACCTGGCGCGGGTCCTCGGGCGCCCGGTGGTCGCGCTGTTCCACGCCGCCGACCCGGCGCGCACCGGGCCCGCTGGCCTCCCCGGCGCCGCGCCCGCGCGCGTGCTCGCGGGCGTCGCCGACTGCGCCCCCTGCTGCGCCGCGCGCTGCCAGCGACCCGACCGCCGCCGGGTGTGCCTGCGGGCGATCACGGCCGACGACGTCGCCGCGCGCGTGCTCGAGGTGGTCGCCGGCTGATCAGCGCCCCGGCCCGATCCGGTCACCCGCGAGGGCGGCGCCGTGCGCGGCGAGCGCCTCGAGCAGCGGGACGAGCGTCGCGAGCGTGACCTCGCGCGCGTCGCCCAGCCCGGCCGCCTCGAGCGCCCGCGCTACCTGCGGGTCGGGCCTGCCGAGCGGGGCGCGCCCGTCGCGCGCGAGGGCCAGGGCGAGCGGGAAGGCCTGGCCGTCGAACGCGCGCGCGGGGCCGTCCGGACCCCCGTGCGGACCGACGACCGCCAGCCGGCCGCCGGCCTGGAGCACCCAGCGGTCGTCCGGCAGGCGCACGGCGCGCTCGACCGACGCGAGGCCCGCGCGCTCGGCCGCGGCGCCCAGGCCGGCTGCCGTGGCCGGAGCGTCGGCCGGAGCCGGTGGGCGCGGGCGACGGGTTGAGGGCGGGCGACGTCGCCCGCAGGAGTACTGTATGGCGAGGGGCTCCGGAGCCGGACCCAGCGCGACAGCCGCACGAGCGCCTGGCCCGCGCCGGCGGCGCGAGGCCGGTCGGGGTCGGCCGGGCCGCCGGGCATGGGCAGGAGCCCCGCGGTCAGGAGTCCGGCCTTCGTCCGCCGGCGTAATGATCTGCGGCGCCCGGCGCCACGTGAGCGCGGGGCCGGGCACGCGCAGGCGCGCGCCCGCCGGCAGGGCGTCGGGGCGCAGCGGGTGCAGCTCGACCGTGACCGTGAGCTCGACGTCGCGCAGCGGGACCAGCTCGACGGCGGCGATCAGGCTCTCGCCGGGGGCGACCTGCCGGAAGACGACCGCCGCCTCGCCCTCGAGCCGCGCGACGACCGGCGGCCGCGGCGCGCGCCCCTCGACCCCGGGCCGGTCGGGCACCTCGAGCGTGAGCGCCAGCGCGTCGTCGTCGACCCACACGACGCGCTCGTCGCGCGCCGCCTCGACCACGCGCTCGCCCCCGGGCCAGGCGATCACGAGCCGCCGCACGAGGGCCGGGTCGGCCCCCTCGTGGACCCACGTGACGCGGACCGTCGCCGGGCGCCCCTCGTCGAGGGCCGCCGGCTCGACGCTCACCTGCCCGCGCGCCGTCGGCGCGAGCGCCAGCGCGACGACGACCGCCACGAGCCCGCGCGCGCTCAGCGGCCCTCCTTGCGCAGGAGCGTCGGGCGCTGGAACAGCGCCGGCTCGACCGCCGCGTCGAGCGCCCAGGCGACGGCCACCTCGCGCGGGGCCACGTCCTTGCTCCGCTGGTCGGCGTAGCGATGCGGGAGGAGGAGCCGCCCGGCGCGCTTCGGCTCGAGGAAGCCCAGGTAGCGCTTGCGCCCCTGGTCGGCGCCGCAGGGGATCGTGCCCATGGCGGTCGTCAGCAGCCCGCTCGTCGGGTCGAAGCGCAGGCGCACGAGGAACGGCGTCGCGCCCGGGTTGCCCTCGGCCGGGTGGACGACGGCCTTGATCACCGCCTCGCCCTGCGAGCTCTTCCCCTTGTGCTCGAGCGCCGCGCGCGGGTCGGCCAGCAGCGACGGCAGGAGCAGCGGCATGAACAGCATGTCGCGCTCGTAGGCCGCCTCGCGCGCGTCCTCGGGGGCCAGGTCCTCGACGTAGGTGGCCTGCCCGTCGGGGCCGCGGTCGCAGAGGAACGCCGCGCCGCGCGCGAGCACGACGTCGAAGCCCGCCCCGCCGGCGTCGCGCGACGCGTAGTGGAGCTGCCGCCCGTCGAGCCGGAGGGTGTGCCGCTCGCTGACGCCGGCGTCCGCGCCGCCGTCGAACGTGAGCGCCGCCCCGACCACCGCCTTGAGCGCGTCCGCCCCGCCCATGGCCTCGATCGCCCGCTGGAGCACCTGCCGGGGCTCGCCCTGCCCGCCCTCGAGCCCCTCGTCGAGCTCGTCGTCCTGCGCCTGGACGCGGTCGGCCACGAGGACGCCGCCCGTCGTGAGCAGGCCGACGGCGAGGGCGAGCGGCAGGGAGCGGCGCGGAGAGCGGAGCATCGGGAGGTCCTCCTCGGGGTGAGCGTCGCCCGCAGAGCATAAGGCCAGCCGCCCCCGCGCGACGACGGGCGGCGCGGCCCCCCGCAGGTCGCGGCACGGTCGCGACTTGACTTGCGGATCGTTGGCTTTTCCGGGCAGGGAGACGACAATGTGGCCCGTGGGCCTCGACGACCGCGACTACATGAGCCACGAGGGCGGCGGGAGCTCCACGACCGACCTGCTCCGCCGCCTGCCGGCCGCCGGTCAGCTCATCATCCTCAACCTGCTCGTGTTCCTGGCGTGGCACCTGTTCCACCGCTCGGGGGTGATGTTCGACCACTTCATGGTCGACGCCGAGGGGCTGCGGTCGGGGCGCGTCTGGACGCTCGTCACCTACGCCTTCTCGCACCGCGAGCCGTGGCACCTGTTCTGGAACATGCTGTTCCTCTACTGGTTCGGCGGCGACCTCGAGGCGGTCTACGGCAAGCGCAACCTGTGGGCGATCTACCTCGTCGGCGCGGTCGGCGGGGCCGCCGCGCAGGTGGCCTTCAACCTGCAGCAGGGCGCGGCCGCCCGCCCCATGCTCGGCGCGTCGGCCTCGGTCATGGCGATCGTCGTGGCCGCGACGCTCATGTTCCCCACGCGGCGCCTCATGATCTGGGGCGTGATCCCGACCCCCATGTGGGTGCTCGCGGCGATCTACCTGCTGGTCGACGTGTTCGGCCTGGCGCGCGAGATCGCCGGCGCGTTCTCGCGCGTCGGGCACGCCGGCCACCTCGGCGGCGCCGTGGCCGGCGCGCTGTTCAAGGTGCTCGACCTGCGCCCGTTCCGCCGCGGCCAGGCGCGGCCGCGCGCGGCGGCCGCCGGCGGCCCGCTCACCTGGCTGGCGACCGCCTGGCGGCGGCGCCGGCTGCGCGTCCTGCCGCCCTTGCCGCGCGAGGAGCGGGCGCCCGCCCGTCCGGCCGAGGAGCCGGTCGTCGTCGACCCGAACGACCCGCGGCGCATCGATCCGGCGGTCGAGGCGCGCGTGGACGAGCTCCTGCGGAAGATCAACGCCGACGGCCTGCAGAGCCTCACGAGCGAGGAGAAGGCCTTCCTCGAGCGGGCGAGCACGCAGTACCGGAAGTGATCAGCGCGACTGCGTGATCGTCCCGGCGATCACCTTCGCGCCGTCCACGACCTCGTAGATGAGGAAGATCTGCCCGTCGGGCTCGAGGGCGTCGACGGCGGCGAGGACGCGCTCGCGCCGGTCGGCCTGCTCGGCCGGCGGCAGCGTGAGCACGACCACGACCCCGTCGCCGCGGCGCACGCGCACGACCTCGCCCTCGCGGCCGACGAAGCGGCCGGCGAGGGTCCCCTCGGGCATGGGCACCTCCTCGGCCTCCGGCGGCGCGTCGACCGGCGCCTTGGCGACCGGCGGCGGGGCGGGGACGGGCGCGGGCGGCGGGGCGTCGGCCCGGCGCAGGTCGCGGGGGCCGTCCTCGCGCGGCGCCGCGGCCGGCCGCGGTGACGTCGGGCGCGCGGGCGGCGGGCGGGTGCCGCCGATCAGGGCGGTCACGACCGAGCGGCCGGCGTCGCGCCGGTAGAGCAGGGCCACGCGCGCGCCGGGCTTCAGCCCGGACACCGCCTGCTGGAGGCGCAGGACCGACAGGGCGTCGTCGGCGCCCTGGCCCTGGCGGGGCAGGTAGAAGTCGACCTTCGTGCCATCGATCCGGAGCTGCAGCCGCCGCTCGTCGAGGTCGACCTCCTCGAGCTTGCCGATCGCCGTCAGGTCGTCCTGGTTCGCGCGCGGCGGCGGCAGGTCGCTCGTCGGGTCGTCGGGCGGGCGGCGCTCGGGGAGCACGCCCTCGCGCACGCGCGGCAGGGGCGCGGGCGCGCCCGGGTCCTTCGGCACGATCACGATCACCGGCCCGCGCACCTCGCACGCCAGCCCGGCCGCCGAGCAGATCGACTCGAGCGCCACGTCGAGCGGCACCTGCTTCAGCCGGACGGTCACCGTGCCGGCGCGCGCGAGGAGCTCCTCGCTCACCACGTAGTTGAGGCCATGGCGCTGCTCGAGGCGACGCAGGACGTCGCGCACCGGCTGCGCGTCCTCGGCGACGTCGACGATGAGGTCCGAGAGCGGGCCGCCCCGGGCGAGCGCGGGGGTCGCCAAGAGGAAGGCCAGGGCGACCGAGGCGAGGGCGTTGCGCATGCGAGACCTCCGCGCACCGTTATCGTCGACGGCGCACCCGCATCCAGTCTGGCGGCGCGCCAGACGGGCGCAAGGGCGGACCTCGGCGGGGCGTAAGCCGCACGCTCGGGAGTGGTTGCGCCGCTGAATCACGGCGCGTCACCCGCCGTCTGAGTCGACGTGCGACGCCACGCGGCCCTTGCGGTTGCCCCAGGGCTCGGGCAATGTAGCGCCCGCCCGCCGGCCTCGCCGGCCGCAAGGCGCCTCGGCGCCGCCCGGTAGAAGGGGGACTCACGTGCGCAAGCTCATGCCCGTCCTGGGCCTCGGCCTCCTGGTCGCCGCCGCGCCGGCGCAGGCGCAGAACCAGCCCAACAAGGTCTCGATCGCCGTGGCGCCGTTCACGTTCCACAGGACCGTGGCCGCGCCGCCCGGGGCCGCCCTGGAGACGAGCGCGCTCTCGAACAAGTTCGTCACGGCGCTGGTGCAGACGCGCAAGTTCGACGTCGTCGAGCGCGAGCGCGTCGACAAGCTCCTGGGCGAGATGCAGATGGCCGAGGCCGGCCTCATGGACCCCGCCCGCGCGGTCCAGGCCGGGCGCATGCTCGGCGCCGACTTCTTCCTCATGGGCGAGATCTCGGTGTTCACGCTCACGACGACCGTGCGCGAGATCCCGGGCACGACGCGCTTCACGCGCGCCGAGGAGCTGCGGATCATCCTCGACATGCGGATCGTCGACACGCGCACCAGCCGCGTCGTCTCGGCCGAGAAGGGCGAGGCGGTCATGCGCGCGCAGCAGCTCTTCCCGCAGCGCCCGCCGGCCAACGCCCCGGTCGATCCCAAGGCGCTCGACGACATCCAGCGCGAGGTCGTGAACCGCTGCGTCGTCAAGGTGATCGACGCGATCTACCCGATCCGGATCATCGCCGTGACCGGCGCCGAGGCCTCGATCAACCGCGGCGAGGGCGGCGGCGTGGCGGCGGGCGACGTGCTCGACGTGTTCGTCGAGGGCCAGGAGATGATCGACCCCGACACGGGCGAGGTCCTGGGCTCCGAGGAGACGAAGGTCGCGCGCATCCGCGTGAGCCAGATCCTCCCGCGCTTCAGCAAGGCGCAGGTGCTCGGCGGGCAGCCCGCCGTCGGCCAGATCTGCCGGCCGGCGTCCGGCGACGCGGCCTTCTCCCGGCCGGCCCCGCCGCCGCCGCCGCGCGACACGACGCCGCCGGTGATCACGATCCTCTCGCCGCGCGAGGGCGCGACGTTCAACGCCAACCCGATCAACGTCGCCGCGCAGGTGACCGACGACAGCGGCCAGGTGGCCCGCGTGACGATCGCCGGCCGCGACGCCACCCGCGACGAGCGCGGCAACTGGCGCGGGCAGGTGCTCGCCAACGAGGGCGGCAACCGCGTCGTGGTCGAGGCGTTCGACGCCGCCGGCAACAAGGCGCAGGCGGGCGTGACCTTCGCCTTCAAGTCGACCCCGCCCAACGTCGAGGCGGAGGCGCGGCTCCTCGTCGAGGGGAGCGTCGACGACCTGGGCTGCACGCTGACGATCAACGGGCAGGCGGTGCAGTATGACAAGCGCACGGGCCGCTACTCGGTCCGCGTCGCGCCCGACCCGCAGAACCCCGGCGTGGTGACGATCGTCGCCACCGACGAGTACGGCAACCAGCGGGTCGAGACCCGCCGCGTCCAGTAGGACAGGAGGCCCTGCCATGAGGTCCACGCTCGTCGCGGCGGCGCTCGCCGCCGCCCTGACCGCGCCCGCCTGGGCGCAGGCGCCCGAGGCCCCGGCGGCCCCGGCCACGAAGAAGGCCAGCCTGGCCGTCATGCCGTTCACGTTCTCGACCGAGACGCTGCGGCAGCAGGGCGACGAGGTGAAGATGGCCCTGCGCCAGTTCGAGACCTCGACGCTGACGAACAAGTTCATCACGGCGCTCGTGAACACGCGCAAGTTCGACGTGGTCGAGCGCCAGCGCGTGCAGACGCTGCTGGACGAGTTCCAGATGGACCAGGGCGGCCTCATGGACCCGGCCCGCGCCGCCCGCGCCGGCAAGATGATCGGCGCCGACTACTTCCTCATGGGCGAGATCTCGGTGTTCACGGTCAACGTCGTGTGGCGCCCGATCCCGAACACGAGCAAGCTCACGCGCACGATCACGGCGCAGATCATCGTCGACATGCGGATCGTCGACACGCGCACCTCGCGGATCGTCGCCGCCGACAAGGGCGAGGCGCGCCAGGAGGAGCGGACCATGCACGACGCGCAGGTGCAGACGGTCTTCGCGCCGGACCTGATCGACGGGCTGCAGCGCCAGCTGTGCGACTCGCTCACGCTCCAGACGATCGACGGCGTCTACCCGGTGAAGATCATCGGCTTCTCGGGGGGCGTCGTGTCGCTGAACCGCGGCCAGGGCGGCGGCCTCGACGTCGGGCAGGTGCTCGAGGTCTTCTCGCTCGGCGAGGAGATGATCGACCCCGACACGGGCGAGTCGCTCGGGAGCGAGGAGGTCAAGGTCGGCGCGGTGCGCGTGACCGAGGTCCTGCCGCGCTTCTCGAAGGCCGTCCCGCTCGACGGCGCGGCCGTGCTCCCCAACGGCGCGATCTGCCGCAAGGTCAAGGCGGCGCCGCAGGGCGCCGCGCAGCCCCAGCCCCCGCGCGGCCCCCGCTGGTGACCGTGTTCACCCGCCGCGGCCAACTCGCCGCCATCGCCGCCCTGCTGCTCGCGCCGCTGGGCGGCGGCTGCACCGTCTTCACGGACTACAACGACGAGACGCGCGACGCGCGCCACGCGTTCGAGCGCGGCGACTTCGCGGGGGCCCTGGCCGGCTACCGGCAGGGCCTCGACGCCACCAACGACTCGCTCCTCTATCACCTCGAGGGCGGCGCCGCCGCGCACGTGGGCGGGCTCTACCCCGACAGCACGCGCCTCTTCGAGGTCGCCTACCGCAAGATCGAGGAGTACCAGACCCGCGCCCTGGCCGGCGACGCCGCGCAGGTGGCCGCATCGATCCTCGTCAACGAGAAGACGATCTCCTACACGGGCGCCGTGTTCGAGCAGGTGCTCCTGCAGGCGTACCAGGCGCGCAACTACTTCCTCTCGGGCAAGCGCGACGGGGTGATCGTCGAGGTCCTGCGCTGCTACGACATCGTGGCCAAGGCGCGCGAGATCTACGAGCAGGAGCTGTCGGCCGCGCAGGGCGAGGCCGGGCGCAACAACGAGGGCGTCGACGTCGCCGGCGTGACCGCGACCATGCGCCAGACCTACGACTACGGCGACCTCTCGGGCGCCGAGGACGTCTACGAGATCAACTACGTCCGCTACCTCAACGCGTTCCTGCGCGAGGCCTGCGCCACCGACAGCGCCGACTACAACGCGGCCTGGATCGACATGAAGTTCGTCGCCGACCGCTTCGGCGGCGAGGAGTTCGTGCGCCGCGACCTGGCCCGCCTGGCGCGCCGCTCGGGCGCGGCCGAGGACGCCGTCGCGGCCGAGCGCGGGCTGCCGCCCTTGCCGCGCGACGCGGGCTCGGTGGCGCTGTTCTTCGAGTGCGGCATGGCGCCGCGCAAGACCGAGGTGAAGGTCTACTTCCCCACGTACATGGGCGCGGCGGCGATCGCCATGCCGAAGTACGAGGCGGTCGCGAACCCGGCCGTCGCGGCCACGCTCGTGATCGGCGACCAGCAGGTGCGCACGACCACGCTCTCGAACCTGCAGTCGATCGCCTTCCGCTACCAGCGCGACCGCCTGCCGCTCTTGATCGCCAAGCAGGTCGTCCGGCTCGCGGCGAAGGTCGCGATCCAGTCGGGCGGCGCGGCCGTGATCCAGAACAACGCCGGCGAGAACGCCCAGGCCTGGGCCTGGCTCTACGGGATCGGCATGTCGATCTGGAACATCGCCTCCGAGCAGGCCGACCTGCGCGCCTGGCGGACGCTCCCGCAGACGATGCAGGTCGCCCGCGTGCACCTGCCCGAGGGGGTCTACCCGGCGCGGCTGGTCCTCCTCGGCCCGGGCGGCAACGCGATCAACCAGGTGGACCTCGGCCAGGTGACGATCAAGGCGGGGCGCCACCGCATGGTGAACGCGCGCTCCATCGGGGCGAGCCTCTATGCCGACGTGCCCGCCGAGCCCTACGACGGGCAGGTCGGGCCGCGCGCCGCCGCCGACACGCAGGTGCAGGACCTGCGCCGGCCCGACGTGGCGACGCCGCCGGTCGAGGCGCCGGCCGCGCCGCGGCCGGACCGGCGCCCGGAGCCCCGCCCCGAGACCCGCGACGAGCCGCGCCCGCGCGGACCGGCCGCCGGCGGCGAGGTCCGCGGCGAGGCCCGCGACCTGCGCCAGCCCGACGCCTCTCGCGACCCGCTCGACCCGGGCGTCGGCGACCCGCTCGACCGCCTCGCGCGCCTGCTGCAGCCCGGCCGGCCGGTCTGCTTCCAGATGGTCTTCGAGAACGGCAAGGGGCGCGACGTCGCCGGCAACACGACCGTCGACGAGCTGCGCGACGAGACGGACGAGCGCGGGCGCCGGCTCGTGGTCCTCACCTCGAACTTCATGGCCGAGGGGGCGCCGCACTACTTCAGCTTCGTCCTGCGCCCCGACGGGATCGAGCAGGTCGACCTGTACCACGCCCCCCAGCGGGCCTGGGAGCTGGCGCCGAAGGACACCTTCTGGTTCAAGTCCATACCGGGCGGCGAGCTGCGCTTCGAGGCCCCGGGCCGGGGCTTCGCCAGCCGCCGCGGCGTGTGCAACGTCGCCCGCGGAGCGAAGGCGCGGGGCCAGGTGAGCGTCTACCTGCGGACCTACCACGTGGACGGGGCCGGGGCGCTCCGCTACTGAGGTCTCTACCGAACACCGGAGGAACCGTGACCCGTCACCTCAACGTGCTCCTGCTGCTCGTCCTCGGCCTGGTGGCCCTGCCGGGCTGCCGCTCGAACGCCGCCAACGTGATGAAGATCAACGCCGAGGGCGGCAACGTCGACATCCAGGTGCTCAACCCCGGCCTGCAGGAGGAGCTCGAGCTCGCCTCCGGGCGCTGCGCCTACGAGGCGGACATCCTCACTTGCTGGGTGCGCATCCGGAACCACGAGGACGACAAGCTGCAGTACGAGTACCGCTGGCGCTGGTACGACGCCGACGGCAAGCAGATCACCGTGGGCGGCGGCGGGGACAACTGGGCCACGCGCTGGGCCAACCCGCTCGAGGAGGTCGAGGTGGACGGCCACGCGACCCGTGAGGGCGCCGTGCGCGCGGAGTTCCACCTGCGGTATGCGTCCGAATAGAATGCCGCCCTGTTCCGCAGGGAGTCGCCGCGCGCCGGGCGCGCGGCCTGGAGAGGGGAAGATCATGATCCGTCAGCTTTCGCTGTCCTGCGCCGCGCTCGTCGCCGTCGCCGGGCTGTCCGGTTGCGGCACCACCCACCGTCGGGCCGACGCGAGCGACCCGGGCCTGGTGAAGACCAGCCACATCGGCGGGCACGAGATCGAGGAGGCCGTGCGCGACATGGCCAAGAAGATCTCCGAGAAGAACGCCCGGGGGTGGGAGGCGCACATCCCCATGAGCTCGGACAACCCGCCCAAGCCGCAGGTGCGCGTCGACAAGATCCAGAACCGCACGCGCGTGCACTTCGACGTGGTGAACCTGCGCAACGAGCTCCTGAACACGCTCGTCGAGCAGGAGGTCGTCTACCTCGTCGGCTCGCGCGACGGCCCGGGCAGCGACTCGGACGCGGTCATGGACGAGCGCGCCTACGCGGCGTCCGGCATGGTCGACGCCAACCAGGCCGCCCAGGCCCCGGAGATGGGCGGCGAGGACATGACCGGCCTGCTGCTGCGCGGCGAGATCACGGACGACGTGATCGAGGTCGACGGGGTCAAGCAGCACGACTACTGGTTCAGCCTGCGCCTCGTCGACACCCGCAAGGGCCGCGTGGTCCTCACGACGCGGACCAAGATGCGCAAGGTTCGCGACTGAGACGGCTGCGGCCGCGGATGCTGGGCGCTGCGGCGCGCGCGCGAGCGATGGGATCAGGCGATCGATATCGCCCGCGTGCGCGCCGCATCGCCTCGGCCTCCGCGGCCTCGCCTCGCTCGCTGCTGCGTTCCTCCCGTGGCCTGGGCGTGTCGAAGGCGCTCATGGCCCGGGGGTGATCGATGGCTTCAACGGGCCCGGGTCCTCCCGGGCCCGTCTCCGTGTACCGTGGGCTCGTGGTCACGTACCTGGTCGACGCGTTCAACCTGTTCCACGCCGAGCCGCGGCTGAAGGAGCTGCTCTCGCGCGAGGGGCCGGGGGCGGCCTGCCGGGCGCTCGTGCAGCTCCTGGCGGCGTGGCTGTCGGTCCCGCGACGGCGGGCGAGCGTGGTCGTGGTCATGGACGGCCGGCGGCCGCTCGACGCGGGGCGGCCGGGGCCCGGGCCGGCGCCGGGGCTGACGGTCGTCTACATGGACGACGAGGCCGACGCCGAGCTGAAGCGCCGGCTGCGCCAGGGGCGCGGGCGGCGCGTCGTCGTCTCGGCCGACCGAGAGATCACCGCGGTGGCCGACGCCGTCGGCCAGGAGGCGCTCGCGCCGCGGTCGTTCGTGCGGCGCGTCGAGGACGACCTGGCCGCGGCCCGGGAGCGGCACGAGCGCGAGCGCACCGTCCCGCCCGAGGAGGTACGCGCCTGGCTGAAGGCGTTCGGCGGCGTGGACCGGGGCGCGACGCAGGGCACGCCGACGCCGCCGGCCACGAAGACCCCGCCGGCCGCGAAGACCCCGCCGGACGCGAAGAGCACGCCCGCCGCGAGGCCCCCGGCCGCGCCGAAGACTCCGCCCGCAGCGAAGACTCCGCCCCCCAGACCGTCGCCTCGCGGCCCGGCCTCGCGCACGCCCGAGGCGCGGCGCGACGGCGGGCCGCTCTCCGACGACGAGGTCCGCTACTGGAAGGAGTTCTTCGACCGACCGCCCGGCTGAGCGCCGCGGCCTGCTGGCGACGTCCGCGCCCGGAGCGTACCGTCATCTGGCGGAGGTCGCCCATGAGCGCGCGGTTGCGCCTGACGCCCTCGTTCGGGCAGCGGCTCTGGTGGCTCGGGGTCGTGGGCTTCCTGCTCGCCCTCCCCGCCGTCGTCGCCCTCATGGGGGCGCTCGTCGCCCGGGGGCTGGTCCGCGGCGAGGTGGAGGCCAGCCCGGGCACGGTGCTCGCCCTGGTGGCCTTCCTCGCCATGGGCGGCCTGGCCCTCGTCCCGCTGCGGTGGGCCGGCGGCATGGCGGCGCTGGCGTGGAGCTCGCTGAGCATCGAGGGCGACGGGCTCACGATCGTCCGCCTCCTGGGGCTGGGCGGCGCCCGCCGCGTCCCCTGGGCCGAGGTCAGCCAGGTCACCTTCACGCCCATGCGCCACCGCGGCCTCGTCTACGGCACGCGCCTCACGATCGACGTGGTCGGCGGCGCGCGCGTCCTCGACGCGGACTCGCTCTACTCCGCGCGCGACCTGTGGGCGCTCGACGGGGCGGCGCGGTCCAACGGGGTGCACGTCGGGGGCGCGCCCGCCGAGCCGGCGCGGGTCTGGTGAGCGCCGCCGGGGGCCGACGCCGGTCCCGGGGCGCGAAGGATTGACCGCGCTCACCGCTTGATCTGAGAGCGAAGCGAACAGATCGAGCGGTGGCGCGCATCCCCGAGCGAAGGCCGCGAAGCGGCCGGAGCGAGGGCGACAGGTGCCTCACTGCGGATCGGAGCTCGGGCCGCGCGCCATGATGCGGACATATGACAAGCGACGGCCGCTGTGAGTTACGCTGGACGTGGGGACCGCGACCCGAGGAGCTGCCCCCGAGGTGCTGCGATGACCGAGCGCGACCGCGATCACGAGGGCCTGATCTACGACTGGAACGAGGTCGACGCCCGGCCCGCGCGCCACCGGGTCACGCTCGACGACGAGTCGCTGCGCGACGGCCTGCAGTCGCCGTCGGTCCACGACCCGGCGATCGAGGACAAGCTCGAGATCCTGCACCTCATGGAGGCGCTGGGGATCCACACGGCCAACGTCGGCCTCCCCGGCGCCGGGCCGCGCGCCGTCGCCGACGTCACGCGCCTGTGCGAGGAGATGCGCGACGCCAAGCTGAAGATCAAGGCCAACTGCGCGGCGCGCACGCACCTCAACGACGTGGAGCCGATCGCGCGGATCGTGCAGAAGACGGGCGTGCCGATCATGGCCTGCCTGTTCATCGGCTCGTCCGAGATCCGCAAGTACGCCGAGGACTGGAGCCTCGAGCGCATGCTCAAGCACTCGGTCGAGGCGATCGACTTCGCCGTGCGCGAGGGCCTCGAGGTCATGTACGTGACCGAGGACACCACCCGCGCCAAGCCCGAGACGATCGACCTGCTCTACCGCACCGCGATCGAGCACGGCGCCAGCCGCCTGTGCATCTGCGACACGTGCGGCCACGTCGAGCCGCGCGGCGTCCAGGCGCTCGTGCGCCACATGCGCGCGCTGGTGGCGAAGAGCGGCCGCCCGGAGGTGAAGCTCGACTGGCACGGGCACAACGACCGCGGCCTCGGCCTGATCAACGCGATCGCCGCCATGGAGGCGGGCGTCGACCAGGTCCACGGCTGCGCGCTGGGGATCGGCGAGCGCAGCGGCAACACGTCCATGGACCAGCTGCTCGTGAACATGCGCCTCATGGGCTGGCTCGACGAGTCGGTCGACCTGACCGCGCTGCCGCGCTACGTGCAGAAGGTGAGCGAGGCCTGCAAGGTCCCGATCCCGAAGAACTACCCGGTCGTCGGCAGCGACGCGTTCGAGACGGCCACGGGCGTGCACGCGGCCGCCGTGATCAAGGCCTTCCGCAAGGGCGACACGTGGCTGGCGAACCGGGTCTACTCGGGCGTGCCGGCGGACGTCTTCGGCCTCGAGCAGAAGATCACGATCGGCCCCATGAGCGGCAAGAGCAACGTCGTCTTCTGGCTCGAGCGCCACGGCTACGAGCCGCAGGACGCGGTCGTCGAGCGGATCTTCGACGCGGCCAAGAAGAGCAACCGCCTGCTCACCGAGGCGGAGGTCCGCGCGCTGGCCGGCGCGCCGGCGAGCGCCCGGGTCTAGCGCGTGCGCCTGGCCTCCTCCCTCGCGCTCCTGGTCGCCCTCGCCGGCGCGGCGGCGGCCCAGGAGGCGTCGACCTACGACCTCGCGCCGCGCTACGCCCTCGGCGACAAGCAGGAGGTCGAGGCCCGCATGGACCTCCTGCTGAAGATCCGCCTGCAGCTCCCCAGCGCGCGGATCGACCGCACGAGCGAGCAGGAGCAGGTCGTCGTGCGCCGCTACCGCGACGAGCTGACGAAGGTCCAGGACGGGCACGTGGCCGAGGTCGAGCGCAGCTTCGCCGAGGCCTGGGACGGCACGCGCCTGCCCGGGGCGGCGTCCGTCACGCGCGAGCTCAGCCCGCTGCACCAGCGGCGGATCGTCGTCGGCCTCGACGACCAGGGCCGGCGGCGCGTGCGGCCGAAGGGCGAGCCGCCGATCCCGGTCGAGGCGCTCGAGGAGGAGCTGCACACCGAGCGCTACGAGGCGGTCCTGCCCAAGGAGCCGGTCGCCGTCGGCGCGCGCTGGCGGATCGAGGGCGACCGCCTGCGCCAGACGCTCGGCAAGGGCCTCGGCGGCAGCCCCGACGGGCGGATCCTCTGCCACTTCGTCGAGGTGCGCGAGGTCGCCCTCGACGAGGGCGCGCCGAAGGAGCGCTACGCGGTGATCGCCCTCGACGTCGACGCCGCGGGCGCGCAGGGCGACGAGGAGGACGCGCCGCGCTTCCGGGCCACGCTCACGGGCGAGGTCCTCTTCTCGCTCGAGCGCAAGAAGGTCGCCAAGGTCGATCTCCAGGGCGAGGGGCGCCTGCGCCAGACGCGGCGCGAGGGCGAGGCCGTGCTGGAGCTCGACGGCAAGGGCCCGCTGACCGTGCAGAAGCGCGCCTGGTTCCCCGAGAAGCCGCGCGCCCCGCCCCGCCCGCGCCCGGCGGAGGGGCTGCCGCCGGAGCCGCCGCGCCCGGGGCGGTGAGCGGGCGCGGTCCGTCGTGGACCGGCGAATCTTCGACCTCGATCCTCCCGCGCCTCCGCGCTGAACCGTGGCCGGCCCGCTTGCGCGCCCGCCGTCGCCGTCGCTACCCTCGGGCCGGCGGAGGCTGAGTCCAGGCTTCCTTCTCCTGGTCAACCAGCCTGGACGATCTCCTCCGCCCCTGCGGGCGGCGGGCGGTGAACCCCACCGCCCGCGCCCACCCTCGGAGGTGGCCCCGTGACCGACGCGCGCGACGTGCTCCTGCGCCGCCGCGGCCTCGTCTACGTCGACGACGCGCCAGCATCCAGCGACGCGCCCGCGCCGGCGCCCTGGCTCGCCGGCGCGGAGCTCGAGCTGGCCGAGCTGGGCCACGTCCTCTCGGCGCGGCTGCGCGCGCGCCTGGCGCGGCTGCCGGCGGGCGCGCTGGGCCCGCTCCACCGGCGCCTGTGGGACACCCTGACGGCGGCCGCCGGGGCGCAGGTCGAGCACACGCCGCTGTTCGCCCGCTTCCCCGACGACGTCCCGGCCGACACGCGCGCCCTGTGGTGGCGCAAGGTCCTCTGCCACTTCCTGCAGGCCCCCGACCAGCCCTGCCTCACCTGCCGGCGCGCCGGCACGACCCACGTGCTGCGCCCCTGCGAGCACGTCGTGTGCGACCGCTGCTTCGACGGCGGCGCCTACACGGCCTGCCCCGTGTGCGAGCGCCACGTCGACCGCTCGTCGCCGTTCTTCACCCGCGACGACGCCGGCCAGGCGCTGCCGGTGGAGCAGGTGCGCTTCCGCCTCCTCGACCTCGGCGACGACCTCGAGGCCGACGCGCGGGCGCTGCTCGTGTCCCTCTGCGCGCGCGCGCAGCCGCTGTCGCCCGACGACCGCGCCGACCTCGCGCGGCTCCTCGCCGACGCGGGCGAGCGGGCGCTCGGGTGGCTGCCGGCGCGGATCCCCGTCAAGGAGACCGCCGCCCACGCGCTCGCGGCGCTGCTCCGCGCCTGTCCGCCCGCGGCCGTCCTGCCCCTCGCCCGCCGCCACCTGCTCACCGCGACCGACGTGCTCAGGTTCGTGGCCGCCCTCTCGGGCGCCGACCCGGCCCTGCAGGGCGAGGAGGTGCAGCGGACGCTGCCGACGACGCCCGGCCGCTGGTGGGGCAAGCTCGCGGCGCTGCTCGCGCAGGCGCCGACGCGCGTCGTCACGCTGCGCGTGCGACGCTTCAAGGTCGCGCGCCTGCCGCGCCCGCTGCGGCGGGCGCTCCTCGAGCTCCTCGAGGGCCTCGACCCCGAGCGCCTGTGCGAGGACATGCTGCGCCACCGCTCCTACTGGGTGTGGGTGGGTGAGTTCCTGCACCCGCACGAGCACGCGGCGCGGTACCCGAGCGTCGCGCGCGCCTTCAGCCTCGTGCGCGGCGGGCCCCGCGCGGCCCTGGCCCCCCGCTTCCAGGGCTTCCACGCGCGCGTCGAGGCCGCGGTCGCGGCGGGCGACGTCGACGCGGCGCTGACGCTCCTGCGCCAGCGCCCGGGCGAGCTGGCGCGCCGCCTCGACCACGCCCTGCGCCTCGCCGGCGACGACGAGGCCGCCCAGGACCGCGTCCTCGCCGCCTGCCGCGCCCACGTCGACGCCTTCGCCACGCCCGTGCTCCTGACCCTCCGCGCCCACCTGCCCGGCCGCGCCCGCCCGGCGCCCGTCCGCGTCTACTGGCCGAAGGGGGCCGTCGCCCGCGGCGTGTCGGGCCCCGACCGGCGGCGTCCGCTGCCGCCGCGGGCGATCGCGGGCGCCCTCGAGGTCGTCGAGGCCGAGCTCCTGCGCCGCCTCGCCGCGCGCCCGGCCCTCGACACCGTGCTCGTCGACGAGGCGCTCGGGCGGGTCGTCGTCCCCTTCAACGAGCGCACGGCCGCCCGCGCCGCGGTGGCCCTACCCCGCGGGTCGCGGCTGGCGGTCCCGCCGGGCGCCGTCGTGCGCCTGTTCCTCCACTGGTGCGAGCCGGCGTCCGGCGGCCGCCCGACCGACCTCGACCTGTCGGTGGCCTTCTACGACGACGCCTGGGCGCACGTCGGCGTGTGCTCCTTCTACGCCCTGCGCCTCGACGACGCGCAGGGGGAGCCGATCGCCACGAGCTCGGGCGACCTGCGCGACGCGCCGCACCCCGACGGCGCCACGGAGTTCGTCGACGTCCACCGCGCGCGCGCCCTGGCCCACGGCGCCCGCTACGCGGTCATGGTCGTCAACGCGTTCTCGGGCCTCCCCTTCGGCCGGCTCGAGCGCGGCTTCGCCGGGGTCATGCTGCGCGACGACCCGCGCGGCGTCGCGTTCGACCCGCGCACGGTGGCCCTGCGCTTCGACCTCCAGGGCGAGGCCGGGGTCTACCTGCCGCTCGTCCTCGACCTGCGCGAGGGGACGCTCCACTGGCTCGACGTGCAGTCGCGCGGGCGCCAGCAGTTCAACACCGCCGGCACGTCGAGCCGGGCGATCACGCGCCTCTGCCCCGAGCTCATGGGCTACTTCGAGGGCGGCGCCTGGCCGTCGCTCCTCGACCTCGTGCTCCTGCACGCGGCCGCCCGCGCGCGCCGCGTGGTCGTGCGCGGCGCGCCTGTCCGCACCTTCGAGCGCGCCGCGGGCGAGACGCCGGCCGCCTTCCTGTCCAGGCTGCGGCGCGGGTCGGGGGCCGAGGCCTCGGCCGACCTCCCCGACCTCGGCCCGGGGCCGCTCCTGGCGGCCCTGCTCGAGGGCGACGTCGACCTGCCGCCCGGGAGCGCCTCCTACGCCCTCTTCCGCGGGCGCCTCGCGCCCACCCTGGCCGCCAGCGACCTGCTGTGAGTGATGCGCTCGCGAGGGGCGACCTGCGATGAATGATGCGCTCGCGAGGGGCGGGCGACGGGTGCAAGCCCCGGACGGGCACGTACTGGACCTGCGACGAATGATGCGCTCGCGAGGGGCGGGCGACGGGTGCAAGCCCCGGACGGGCACGTACTGGACCGCTTCGCCCGTCCCCATCGCTCGCTCTGGCGGGCCGGGACGAGCGGCGGTCGGGGACGAGCGGTCGGGGACGAGCGGTCGGGGACGAGCGGTCGGGGACGAGCGGTCGGGGACGAGCGGCGGTCGGGGACGAGCGGTCGGGGACGAGCGGCGGGTCGGGGACGAGCGGCGTTCGGGGACGAGCGGCGGTCGGGGACGAGCGGCGGGTAGGGACGAGCGGCGGGTCGCGGACGAGCGGCGGATCGGGGACGCGCGGCGGTCGGGGCGAGCGGCGGATGGAGATGCTCTCGAGCTCCCTGGTCTGACCAGGTGACCCGAGCTCGCCGGAACCCGGCGGGCCCGGCCGACGTGTGCACCGGCGGAGGACCCTCCCCGTGCACCGACCCGCCCTGCTCATCTGCCTGGCCGCCCTGAGCTTGACGCCGGCGCGGGCCGACGTCGTGACCCTCGTCGACGGGCGCACGATCGAGGGGGTCGTGCAGGACGACGGCGACACGATCGTCGTCGTGCGCCGCCTGGGCGCCCTGCGGATCCCGCGGGCCGACGTGGCCCGCGTCGAGGTGCGCGAGACGCCCGAGCAGGAGCTCGCCCGCCGGACCCTGGAGCTCCAGCCAGGCGACCACGCGGCCGCCCTGTCGCTCGGGCAGTTCTGCGCGGCGCAGGGCTTCCACGACGAGGCCCGCGCCCTGGCGCAGCACCTGCAGGCGACCGCCCCCGGCCTGCCCGGGCTGGTGGAGCTGTGGCTCGCGCTCGACTTCCACCTCGTCGACGGCGCGTGGCAGGCGCCGGAGGTGTTCTATCCGCGCCACGGCTGGGAGCGGCTCAACGGCCGCTGGACGCCGCCCGAGGAGGTGCGCGTCGTGCGGGCCGCCCGCGCCCGCCGCGACGCCGAGCGGGCCCTGGAGGCGGCGCGCGCCGCCGCCGCCAAGGCCGACCGCGCCGCCGACGACGCCGAGCGGGCCCTCGAGCGGGCCCGCGTCGAGGTCGAGCGCCTCGACGCCCAGGCGCCGGCCGTCGCGGCGGCGCGTGCCGCCGCCGACGCCGAGCTGCGCGCGCGCGAGCAGGACCTGCGGCACGCCGAGGACTTCGCCCGCGAGGCGCGCCTGCGCTACGACCGCTGGGTGCTCGTGCCCGCGTGCGACGGCTGGGAGACGCAGCGCCTGCTCCTGTGGAGCGCCTACTCGCGGCACGACCGCGACGTCGACCAGGCCCGCCGCGCGCGGGACGCCGCCCTGCAGCGCGTGCAGCAGGTCGCGGCCGAGGCCGCGCGCCTGCCCGAGCGCGTGGCCGCTGCCCGCGGCGCCCTGCGCCTTGCAAAACCGCCCACGCAGCCGCCGCCAGCCGCGCGCCGCGCGCGTCGCTCACGGCCGCCGAGGACCACCGGGCCGAGGTCGAGGAATCGGCGAAAGGCCCTCGCCCACGCCGCCACGCGCCGTGGCCCAGGGGCGCTGAGGCGCTGAGACGCGCGGCGACGCCGGCCGCGCCGCCGCGGCCTCGGGCTCGGAGCCGCTATGATCGGCGCGTGGAGGCGCCGCGCGTTCGAGCGTCCGGGACCGGCGAAGGCGCGCGGCGCTGCCCGCTGTGCCGCGACGCGCTCGCGCCCGGCGCGCCCGTCGACGAGTGCCCGGGCTGCGGCACCGGCTACCACCCCGCCTGCCGGCGCGAGCTCTCGCGCTGCGCGACCCTCGGCTGCGGCGAGGCCCCGGCGCCGCCGCGCCCGCGCGCGCCACGCCGGCGCGCCCCCTGGGTGCCGGCGCCCGACGAGCTCCACCAGCTCCCGGCCGACGACGACGCCGAAGACGACGCGCCCCGCCCGCGCCCGCCGGGGCTGTTCGTGCTGATCGCGCGCGCGGCCCTGGCCAACCCGGGCCCCTGGCTGGGCGGGGCGCTGATCGGCGCGGCGATCGCGCTCTCGCTCACCGTCGAGCTGCTCGGGTGGAGGCGGTTCTCCGCGATGTGGCTCCCGCTGCTGCTCCTCGGGGTCATGTTCCTCACGGGGCTCGGCGACCGCCGCGCCCGCTGACGGGCGCGGCGGGTTGTGCCGCCGCCGGGCCGGGATTAGCCTGCCCGCATGGGTTACATGCGGGACCTGATCGAGCACGTCGCGGAGAGCTTCAACACGCTCTTCAACCTCGACGCCGACTCGTCCCTCAGCGAGGACGAGAACGTCGAGCGGGTGATCGGCCATACGGCCACGGTCGCCGCGATCGTCTGCTGCATGCAGCCGATCCCCGCCGGCGACTTCCTCATCCTCACGCCGATCCAGGCCAAGATGGCGCTCCACATCGGCCGCGTGAAGGGCTTCGAGGTCTCGTCCGAGCGCGCCCAGGAGATCGTGGTCGAGGTCGTCGGCATCCTCGGGATGACGCTGACCACCCAGCTCGTCGTCGTGTCGGTCGCCAAGCTGGTGCCGTTCGTCGGCGGCATGCTCTCGCTCCCGATCATCTACGCGGCGACCTGGGCCATCGGCAACGTCGTCGATTACTACTTCAACTGCCTGAAGGCGGACCAGGCGCCCTCGGCCGAGGTGATGAAGGACCTGTTCGCCGAGCAGTTCCGCGTCGGCAAGGCCAAGGGGCAGGCGCTCGACCGCTCGGAGCTGGAGCGCAAGGCCGACGAGCTGCGCCGCAGGGTCGAGGCGCGCGACGCCGAGCTGCGCACCGAGACGCGGCTCGACCCGCGCGAGGAGGCCGCCCGGCGCCCGGCGCCGGCGTCAGCGACCCCGGCGTCGGCCGCCGAGGCCGACGCCGGTGCGCGCCGCAAGATCAAGATCACGCTCGGCGGCGACGGCCGCGCCGAGGTCGACCGGCCGCGCGGGAAGAAGACGATCGGCCCCGAGGACGACGGGCGCCTCGCCCTGGCGCCGCCGGGCACGCCGCTGGGCGAGGTCGCGCCGCCGCCCGTGGCCGCCAAGACCGTTGGCGCCGCCGAGCCCGAGGCCGCCGCCGTCGCCCAGGCCGCGCCGGCGAGCTTCGTCGATCAGCTCGAGCGCCTGGGCAAGCTGCGCCAGGCCGGCGTCCTCTCGGCCGACGAGTTCGAGCAGGCCAAGCGCAAGCTCCTGGGCCTGTAGCCGGCCGTCGGCTACGATGTCCCTCGCACCGGGGACACCAGGAGGTGTGTCCATGCGTGTCCATGGGAAGGTCGCGCTCCTCTTCGCCGCGCTCGCGGCGACGGCGGGCGCCGACGAGCTCCGCCCGCCGGTCAAGCTCGAGGCTGGCGGCGCGCCGATCGACGTGGAGGTGGGGCACGCCGCCCCGTTCGTCCACGACCTCGACGGCGACGGCGTCCCCGACCTGCTCGTCGGCCAGTTCGGCGGCGGGAAGCTGCGCTGGTTCAGGAACGAGGGGGCGGCCGCCGCGCCGCGCCTCGCCGCGTCGCAGTGGGTGCAGACGATCGAGGGCAAGCCGGCCGAGACCGAGTCCGGGTGATGCGTCGGCTTCGGTCCACAGGTCGTGGACCTCACGCAGGACGGACGCCTCGACCTGATCACCGGCTCGTGGCCGGGGACGGTCTACCTCTTCCGCGGCCAGGAGGGCGGCGGCTTCGGGGCGCGTGAGCCGGTGCTCGGCCACGACGGCAAGCCCGTGAACGTCGGCAACGCCTCGGCCGTGTTCGCCGCCGACTGGGACCGCGACGGCCGCCTCGACCTCGTGATCGGCACGATCGAGGGCCACGTGTTCCTCCTCCCCGGCCTCCCGGGCGACGGCCCGCGCTTCGGCCCGGCGCAGCCGCTCGCGGCCGCCGGCGCGAAGATCAAGGTCCCGGGCGGCGACGCCGGCCCGTGCGTGGCCGACTGGGACGGCGACGGCGTGCCCGACCTGCTCGTCGGCTGCGGCGACGGGTCGGTGCAGCTCTTCCGCGGCGGGGGCGCCGACGGCGCGCCGCGCCTCGCGGCGCCGCGGGCCCTCGTGCCGCCAGCGCGCGACGGCCGCGGGACCCGGGCCAAGCCGGCGGTGGCCGACTGGGACGGCGACGGGCGGCTCGACCTGCTCGTGGGCGACTTCTCCAGCCAGGGGCGCAAGTACCACGGCCACGTGTGGCTGTTCCTGCGCGCCGAGGCCGCGCGCTGACGACCCACCTCGCGCTCACCGGGGCCGCGCGCGCGCCTGCGCGCGCGCGGCCCCGGCGCCACGGCCCCCCCGCGCGCGTCGCCGGCCAGGTATCACGGAGCCTCGCAGAGGTGCCCCGTGACCGCGCTCGACGACGCCCGCCGCCTGATCGACGACCTCGCCTGTGGCTACGTCCGCCGCCACGTCCCCAAGGAGGACGCCTTCTGGACCTCCTACATGGGCCTCGCCCCGGACGCGGCGGCGGCCCGCGAGGAGCTCGACCGGCGCGAGATCGAGCTGCAGCGCTTCCTGCGCGATCCGGAGCGCCTGGCGCAGGTGCGCGGGGCGCTGGCCGCGCCCGGGCTCGCGCCCGACGAGCGCACGGCGCTCGAGGGCTGGCGGGCCACGTTCGAGGCGCACGTGATCGACAGCGCCGAGGCGCGGGCGCTGGCCGAGCGGATCGTCGAGGCCGAGGGCGCGCTGGCGCGCGCGCGCGGCGACATGCCGCTGGGCTACGTCGACCCCGAGCGCGGCCCGGTGCGGGCGAGCAGCGTCAAGCTGGCCGTCATGCTCAAGACCGAGCAGGACCCGCGCCTGCGCCGCGCCGCCTGGGAGGGGCTGCGCTCGATCGAGCCCTGGGTGCTCGAGCGCGGCTTCCTCGACGTCGTGCGCCTGCGCAACCAGCTCGGCCGCGCGCTCGGCGCCGAGGACTACTACGACTGGAAGGTGCGCCGCGCCGAGGGGATGACCAAGGCCGAGGTCTTCGCCCTGCTCGACGAGCTCGAGGCGGCGACGCGCGCGCCGGCCGAGCGGGCCGTGGCCGAGCTCCGCCGCCAGCACGGGGCCGACCAGGTCGCCGGCTGGAACGTGCGCTTCCTCGTCGGCGGCGACGTCACGCGCGACCTCGACCCCTACTTCCCGTTCGCCCGCGCCATCGAGCGCTGGGGCCGCTCGTTCGCGGCGCTCGGGATCCGCTACCGCGGCGCGCGCATGGTCCTCGACCTCGTCGACCGCCAGGGGAAGTACGAGAACGGCTTCATGCACGGCCCCGAGGTCTCGTGGCGGCGCAAGGGCGAGCTGCAGCGGGCGCGGATCCAGTTCACGGCCAACGCGATCCCCGGCATGCCGGGCTCCGGGCAGTCGGCCACGGCCACGCTGTTCCACGAGGGCGGCCACGCGGCGCACTTCGCGAACATCGACATGCCCGCCCCCTGCTTCGGGCAGGAGTTCGCGCCCACGTCGGTGGCCTTCGCCGAGACGCAGAGCATGTTCCTCGACAGCCTGCTCGACGACGCCGACTGGCGGGCCCGCTACGCGCGCACGCGCGACGGGGCGCCCATGCCGCTCGAGCTGATAGAGCGCGCCCTGCGCACGACGCAGCCGTTCGCCGCCTGGGAGGCGCGGGCCATGCTGACCGTGTGCTACGCCGAGAAGGCGATCTACGAGCTGCCCGACGACCGCCTCACGCCGGACGGCGTGCTCGCGGCGCTGCGCGAGGTCGAGCGGCGGCTCCTGCTCCTGCCCGACGGCAGCCCGCGGCCCGCGCTCGCCGTCCCGCATCTGCTCTCCGGCGAGAGCAGCGCCTACTACCACGGCTACGTGCTGGCGGAGATGGGCGTGCAGCAGACGCGCGAGCACTTCCTCGGCCGCGACGGGCACCTCGTCGACAACCCGCGCGTCGGGCCGGAGCTGGCCGAGGTCTACTGGCGGCCGGGCAACAGCCGCCGCTGCAGCCCCTTGATCGAGGCGCTCACCGGCCAGCCGCTCGGCGCCGGCGCCCTGGCGCGGCACCTGTGCCGGTCGACCGACGAGGCGCTGGCCGAGGCCCGCGAGGCGGCGCGGCGCGAGCCGTCGCTCCCGCGCTTCGAGGGCGCGGTCGACCTCGACGCGCACGTCCGCGTCGCGCACGGCGCCGAGACGGTGGCCGAGGTGGCCCCGGGCGGCCGCTTCGAGGACCTCTCCCTCGCCTTCGGCCGCTGGGTCGACGGGCTGGCCGAGGCGCGGACGTGAGCGCGCGCGCGGCGGTCGCCCTGCTCCTGCTGCCGACCCTGCTCCTCGGCGGCGCGGCCGCGGCGCAGGAGCAGGGCGCCGCGCCGGCGCGCGCCCGGCCCCAGCTCGACGCGCAGGCGCTCGAGCGGCGCGCGCGCGGGACGTTCGACCTGGGGCTCGAGGCCCTGCGCGGCGTCCCGCACGGCAACGCCGTCGTCTCGCCGCAGGCGATCGCCCAGGCGCTGGCGCTCGTCTACGCGGCCGCGGGCGGCGAGACGGCCGCCGAGCTGGGGCGCGTCCTGCGCGTCACGGGCCCCCGGGACGACGGCCTGGCCGCGCTCAACGCCCTGGACCAGGCCCTCGCCGGCCGCGGGGGCGCCGGGCGCGCCGGCGGCTTCAGGCTGCGGCTCGCGTCGGCGGTGTGGGTGCAGGAGGGGCGGGCGCTGGCGCCCGACTACGTCGCGGCCCTGGCCACGCACTTCGGCGTCGAGCCGCGCCGGGTCGACTTCGCCGGCGACCTCGCCGGCGCGCGGGCGACGATCAACCGCTGGTCGCGCGACGCGACCGGCCCGATCGACGACCTCGTGCGCACGGGCGGCGGCGTCACGGGCGGCGCCGGCGTCGTGGTCACCAGCGCGGCCGCCTTCGACGCCGCCTGGCGAACCGCCTTCCCGCCGGGCGCCACGGCCCCCGGCCGGTTCGGCGTCCCCGGCGCGGGCGAGCGGCCCTCGCGCCAGATGAACGTGAGCGGCCCCATGGCCACGGCCGTCGAGCCGGGGCTCCGGGCCCTCGACATGCCGTTCGCGAACGACGACCTGCGGCTCCTCGTGCTCGTGCCCGAGGGCGAGGTCGGGGCGCTCGAGCGCTCGCTCACGGCCGACCACCTGGCGCGGATCACCGCGCGCCTGCGCGCCCCGCTGCAGCAGGCGAACGTCTACCTGCCGCGCGTCGCCGTGAGCACGCGCGCCGACCTGCGCGACGCCCTGCAGCGGGCCAACCTGCGCCGCCTGTTCGCGGCGGGCGCCGACCTCTCCGGGCTCGGCGAGGGCGAGCTGCGGGTCGGGGCCTTGATCCACGACGCGCGGGTCGACCTCAACGAGGCGGGCGTGGGCGGCGCCGCCGGCGTGGCCGCGCCGGTCGCCATGCAGCAGCAGGTCCAGGACGGGCCGGCCGCGTTCCTCGTCGACCGGCCCTTCCTGTTCATCGTCCGCGACCGGGTGACCGGCGCGGCCCTGTTCATCGGGCGCGTCGTCGACCCTCGCTAGCGGGATCATTCACGAGCACCGCAAAGCTCTGGCAGAAGAGAAGAATTGAACCGCCAAGACGCCACGCGCGCACGCGGGACCCGCTCCGCGGGTCCCCGCGTGCGCGCGCGCCATGGGGAAATGAGGTAAGAACGAAGAGCTCGTGGCGGAGCATCTCTCACCCCCCTTGGCGCTCGGTCGCTGGCCCGGACCCGCGAAGCGGGTCCGGGCCAGCGACCGAGTGGCGTCTTGGCGGTTCAATTCTTCGGCTTGGCGGTGTCGCGGAGCGAGCGTTCGTTCGAAGCGGGGGCCTGCCCACGATGTTGGCTGTTGTAGGTCGTTCTTGGCGGTTGCATGGCCTCGCTCATGCATGATCCGGGCCAGTGCTAGTCGGGAGAGGCGCGGCGGTCGCGCTTCTTCTGGCTCTGCCGCTCCTTGCCCTCGCGCCGCCGGGCGCGCGCGGCCTTGCCGGGCTTGGTGGGCACGCGCCGCTTCTCGCGGCGCAGCGCCTCGCGCGCCAGGCTCCCCAGGCGCGCCAGGCAGGCGGCGCGGTTGTCGTGCTGGCTCTTGTGCTCGTCGCACTGGAGCAGCACCTCGCCCTCGGTCGTCACGTAGCGGGCGGGGAGCCGCGCCAGGAGGCGGGCGCGCTGCTCGTCGGTGACGGCGCGCGAGCCGCGGAGGTCCCAGCGGAGGAGGACCTTCGTGCTGGCCTTGTTGACGTGCTGGCCGCCCGGGCCACCCGAGCGGGCGAACGAGAGCGACAGCTCGTCGTCCGGGATCACGAGCCCGGGGCGGACCTCGACGGCCACGACGCTCAGCGCCCCTGCCGCTGGCGGCGGATCGACTCGCCCCGCACGGCGCGCGGGTCCTGGACCTGACGCGGCGGGAGGCTCACGAGGACCAGCCGGGCGACCTTCGTGTCGGCCGCGCGCGCGGTGAAGCGCACCGGCACCACGGGCCCCTCGGGGAGCGGGATCATGAGCTCCTCGGGCGCCCCGCCCGCCATGCGCAGGAGCAGGCCGTCGAAGCGCGGCTCGACGATCACCTGCCGCGCCCCGGCGAGCTGGCAGGGCCGGAACGTGCCGCCGACGACCACGCCGGCGACGCCGAGGTGCACGGTCAGCTTGTCGTCGATCGTCACCGTGACGCCGCCGGCCTCGATCGGCCCGTCGAGCTCGACGGCGAGCGCCCAGCCGGGGAGGCGCGTCCAGGGCGCGCCCGCCGGCACCTCGCGCAGGCGCGCCTGCAGGAACACGCTCTGGGCGACCGCCCGCGGCTCGCCGGCGACGGTGAGCGTCCCCTCGGCCCAGGTGCGCAGGAGGGCCGTGGGCAGGCTCGCGTGGCGGTCGCCGAGCTGGCGCTCGAGCACCCGGGCCACGACCGTGGCCTCCTCGGCCAGGAGCATGGTCAGCGACGTGCGCTCGATCCGCTCGCGCAGCTCGCGCACGGCCAGGCGCACCTCGTCGCGCCGCTCGGGCAGGCGCACCCAGCGGTCGGGCTGGTCGGCGGCGCGCGCCATGGCCAGGAGGGCGCGCGCGTCCTCGCGCACGAAGCACTCGGCCGGCAGGGCGTCGAGGGCGCGCAGGGCCTGCTCCTCGGCGCGCGGGTCGCCCAGCGCCAGGCGCACGCGCGGGACGCCCAGGGCGAACGCGTGCCAGCGCGCCAGCTCGGCGTCGATCGCCGCCTTGAGGCGCTCGATCTCGGTCGCCCGCATGCGGGCGCGCGTCGCCTGGGCCAGCGCCTCGAGGCGCCGCTGGCGCTCGTCCCAGGGCACGTTCTCGAGCGCCAGGAGCAGGGCCTGCATGGCGCTCACGAACGCGTCGCGCAGGGGCGACGGCTGCCAGCCGGAGCGGGCGACGAGCAGCTCGAGGTGCTCGCGCCCGCGCGGGACGTCGACGAACAGCTCGAGGCTCACCTGCCGCACGAGCACGGCGATCCGGTCGGGGTCGCCGCGCGCGGCCGCCACCGCGTCGGCGATCGCGTCGGTGGAGCGCGCCGGCGCGGGCTCGTCGGGGGGCAGCGGGTCGAGCTCGTCGAGCGGGAGGTCGTCGGGCGGGAGGTCGTCGGGCGGCGGCTCGAGCTCGTCGGGGACGGCGGGCGCGACCGGCCCGGGCTCCGTCGGTCTCACGACGACGGGCCCGGGCGGCGGCGGCGGGGACGGCGGCCGGTCGACCACCGGGGGCGGCGTGACCGCCGCGACGCCAGCGACCCCGACCCCGCGGGGGGCGGGCGGCGGGGCGTGGGCGGGGATCCAGCGCGGCGAGCCCCGCGACGGCCACGGCGCGAGCCGCCAGCGCGGGCAGGGGGCCTTCGCCTGCGGGCTGGGCATAGGCTGGGCGGCCGCGGCGGGGGGACCGGCTTCGGCGGCGGCGGCGCCGGCGGGCCGGCGACGGTGGGCGCGTCCTGCGGGCCGGGCGCCGGCGGCGCGGTCTGCTCTCGCAGCGCGGCCACGGTCACCGCGTTGACGGCGGTCGTGGGCGCCTCGCTCTCGAGGTCGACCTGCTGGGCGCGCGCACCGAGCGGCGGCTGCCCGGCCAGGACGCGGTCGATGTCGGTCACGACGTGGACCGCCGACCGGTAGCGCCGCTCCGCCTCCCGCGCCGTCATGTCGGCCAGGAGGCGCACGACGCCCTCGCTCGCCCCGGGGGTCGAGGCCCGCACGTCGGGCAGCTCCTCGTTGACGTGCCGCGAGAGGATCGCCAGCGTCGAGCAGGTGTCGTCGCGCTCGTTGAAGGGGGTGCGCCCGGTGAGCATGCGGTAGAGACACAGGCCGAGGGCGTAGATGTCGGCGCGAATGTCGATGTCGCGCCCCAGCGCCTGCTCGGGCGCCATGTAGAGCGGCGTGCCCAGGATGATCCCCTCCTGGGTCACCTGCGGCCCCACGCGCTCCGCCTGCCGCACGAGGCCCAGGTCGGCCAGCTTCACCGAGCCGTCGGAGCCGACGAGGATGTTCGCGGGCTTCAGGTCGCGGTGGATCAGGCGGCGCGCCTCGGCGAACTGCAGGGCCAGGGCCACGGCCCGTGTGACCTCGAGCGCCCGCCGCTCGGGCAGGGCGCCCTGCGCGCGGACGATCCCCTCGAGCGACCCGCCGTCGACGAACTCGAACGCGATGTAGTGCAGGTCGGCCGCCGGGTCGTGGCCGGTGTCGATCACGGCCACGACGTGCGGGTGCTGGAACAGCGCCGCCGCCTTGGCCTCGCGCTGGAAGCGCTCCAGGTAGCCCTTGTCGCGGGCCAGCTCGTTCCTGAGGACCTTCAGGGCCACGAGGCGGTCGAGGCTCTCCTGGCGGGCCAGGTAGACGTGGCCCATGCCGCCCGTGCCCAGCGGCTCGAGCACCGTGTAGCCGCCGACCTTGTGGGGCATGGGCGGCGGCTCGCCGGGGGCGCCGGGCGGCCGGGTGTCGGCGCGCGCGGCGGCGTCGCCGGCCGGCGCGGGCCCGCGGACGGGGCGGGCCGGGCCGATCTCGTCGTCGGGGACGACGTCGGCTGGGGTGTCGCCTCGGTGTTTCGCGTCCTGCACGAGCGCCCGCCGTCCCCAGGGGAGTCCGTCAGCTTACGCAGCCGACCCCGGGCGAGCCAGCGAGGGCCGCGGTCAGAGCAGCCCGCGGCCCGCGAAGCGCTGCCGCACGCGCTGCTTCACCTCGTCGACGGCCCGGGTGTACTGCTGCACCCGGTCGGGGTCGCCGTAGGTCTTGGCGAGGTGCGCCTCGCCCAGGGTGCGCAGGGCGTCGAACATGGGCATGAGGTCGTGGCCGAGCTCGACCTTGACCGTGGCCGCCTCGGTGCGGCCGCCCCACAGGTAGCCCGACTTTCCCGCGTCGTTCTGGATGGCGTAGAAGTCGCGCGGCGCGATCACGCCCTTGCGCAGGGCGTGGCCCAGGGTGAGGAACTGCAGGGCGTGCGTCAGCTCGTGCACCGGCGCGTTGGCCTGCCCGAAGCGCTGGCGCAGGAGCGGCGCGGCCGAGATCAGCGGCAGGAGCGCGATCCCCAGCCCGCCGGTGGCCGGGAGGGCGCCGGCCATCATGCCGTAGGCGATCCCGGCCATGGTCATGGCGATCAGCGAGTTGCCGGCCACGTTGGCGCCGTGGCCCGTGGCGCTGACGCGCTCGAGCTGCCCGGTCCTCGAGCTCACGACGGCGTTCTCGATCGGCGTGCCCTGCAGGGCGCCCAGGAGCGCGGCCATGGTCGTGGCCGGGACGCTGCCCAGGGTGGCGCCGAGCTTGCCGTGGCGGGCCTGCTGCCACCAGAGCGAGGCCGTGCGGTGGATGTTGGTCACGTCGATGTTCGAGAACTCGGCCTTCGACGCGTCGCCGAGCACCTCGTCGGCGAGGTCGCGCATGGCCTCGAAGTAGGCCTGCGCCATGACCTGCTTGCTCACGCCGTCGGCGTACTTGCCCAGCGTGAGCCGGTCGAACGCCGAGAGCTGGATCACCTGCTCCTTGCAGGCTGCGCGCACGGCGTCGGCCACCTTGCGGGCGGCCGTCTGCACGGGGTCGCCCGCGGCGTCGACGTGGATCGCCTCGACGAGCACCTGCGCCTGCAGGGCCGCGACCTTTCGCAGGTCCTTGTCGAGGAGGCGCCCGGCCTCGGCCAGGACGGCCGCCGTGAACGCCTGGGCGGCGTCGGGCGAGAACGCCGCGCCGCCCTGCGACACGGCCGGCGGCTCGACGAGCGAGAAGGGCCCGTGGGTGAAGGCCGCCCCGCGGGACAGCCACTCGGCGCGGCGCGCGCCCTCGCGCATGGTCTGGCGCGCCTGCCCGCTGCTCGACATGGCCCTGCGCACGACGTCGCTCACGGCGCGCCTCCTCTCCCGTGGCCGTCGCTGGCCCCCCCGTCAGCGAGGACCGCGGCCCAGGCCTCGGTCCAGGTGTCGGGGATCCCGCCGCCCGCCCGCGCCTCGCGAGCGATCGCCGCCACCTCGCCCCTGAACGGCCGCAACGGCCCCGCGCGGGCGGGGTCGGGCGCACCGGCGACCTGGAGCAGGCGCGCCACGACGGCGCGGCGCGCCTCGGGCGGGGCGGCGTGGGCCAGGGCGGCGAGGGCAGCGACGCGGTCGCGCGCGTGCTCGCGCAGCCAGCCGGCGACCGCCTCGAGCTCGTCGAGGCCCTGGATGCCGCGCAGGTCGCCCAGGGCCGCCTCGAGGCGCGGGTCGGCGCTGCGCGTCAGGGCCGCCGCGCGGGCGCACTGCCCGCGCAGGGGGCCGATCGCCTCGACGCCAGGGAGCAGGGCCGCGCACACCTCGTCGCGCGCCGCGGCCGTGACGTGGTCGCCCACGCGGTCGGCGGCGGCGCGGGCCTGGTCCCAGGCGCCCGGCGAGGCCCCGCGCGCGGCGGCCTCGCGGGCCAGGGACACCAGCTCCCGGGCGGCGGCGAGGGCGGCGCGGCGCGCGAGCGCCAGGCGGACGGCGACGTGGAGCATGGCGAGCAGCGGGGCCCCCAGGACGATGGTGGAAAGGATAGCACCCCAGATCGGGAGGTCGCCGCGGAGCGACAGGACGAGGATCCAGGCGTAACCGACTGCCAGGACTGTGCCTAGAGCGACCTGCAGGGGGCCCTGCCGGGCGCTCACCGGCCCGCCTCGCCGGCCTGGTCGCCCGGCGGGCGCAGGGCGCGCTCGAGGACGTCGATCACCTCGCGGCCCCCCAGGAGGTCGCCGCCGGTCTCGACGCAGGCGCAGCTCCGCTCGACCTCGGCGAAGGCCCCCTCGAGCGCGTCGAGCATCTCCGGCGGGAGCGCGGCCCGGGCCTCCTCGCGCAGGGCCGCGAGCGCCTGGCGGACCTCGGCGACCCGGCGCAGGGCCGCGGCCGGGATCGTCGGCGCGCCGACGACCTCGTGCGCGGCGCCCGCTACTCGTCCGCCCAGCCAGCAGGCGGCGCGCGCGCAGCAACCAGGCGCGCAGGACGGCCTCCTGCCGCGCCGGGCCGGCGAGCGACAGCTCGAGGGCCAGGGCGCGGGCGACCGCCGGGAGCGCCAGGCGCTGGCGCTCCTCGGGCAGGCCGGCCAGGTCGGCCTCCAGCGCGGCCGCCGCCAGGGCGGGGTGGGCGAGCTCCGCCGCCGCCGCCTCGACCGCCTCTCGCAGCGCGCTCATGACCGGAGCATAGCCAGGCGGCCCCGGCCGGTCACACGTCCACGTCCTCGACCGTCGGCGCCTCGTCCATGATGAACTGGAAGCGCGCCGCCGGGTCGCGGCCCATGAGCTCCTGGATCACCTTGTCGGCGCCCTGCGCGTCCGAGACGGCCACGCGCAGGAGCGTGCGGCGCTTCGGGTCGAGCGTCGTCTCGGCCAGGACCTTCGGGTCCATCTCGCCCAGGCCCTTGAAGCGGCTGATCACGGGCTTCCTGCCCTTGCCGTGCTTCGCCAGGAGCTGGTCACGCTCGTCCTCGTTGGCCGCCCAGAAGACGTCCTTGCCCAGCTCGAGCTTGAACAGCGGCGGCCGGGCGACGAACAGGTGGCCGGCCTCGATGACCTTGGGCAGGTAGCGGAAGAAGAAGGTCAGGAGGAGCGTCGTGATGTGGTCGCCGTCCGAGTCGGCGTCCATGAGCAGGACGATCTTGTGGTAGTTGAGGTTGCCGAGGTCGAAGGTCTCGCCCACGCCGCAGCCCAGCGCCTTGACGAGGTCGGCCAGCTCCTTGGTCTCGAGGACCTTCTTGAGCGTGGCCTGCTCCGTGTTCAGCACCTTGCCGCGCAGGGGCAGGACCGCCTGCCGCTTGTTGTCGCGCCCCTGCTTGGCCGAGCCGCCGGCGCTGTCGCCCTCGACGATGAACAGCTCGCACTCCTCGGCGCGCTGCGAGGAGCAGTCGGCGAGCTTGTCGGGCAGGCTGCCGCGGCGGCCGGTCTTGACCGTCTTGCGCACCGTCTCGGCCGCCTCGCGGCTGGCCTGGCGCGCGCGGGCCGACATGACCACGCGGGCGACGATCGCGTCGGCGTGCGAGGCGTTCTCGTTCAGCCACTGCTCGAGGACCGGCCACACCAGGTTCTCGACCGCCGGCGCCACGTCGGGGTTGTTGAGGCGCGTCTTGGTCTGGCCGAGGAACTGCGGGTCGCTGATGAACAGCGACACGATCGCGACCACGCCCTCGCGGATGTCCTCGGCCGTGACCTTCACGCCGCTCGGGACCGCCTTCTTGTGGGTGGTCATGTACTGGCGCACGGCCTTCGACACGGCCGCGCGCACGCCCGCCTCGTGCGTGCCGCCGCTCGGGGTGCGGATGCCGTTGACGTAGGAGAGGAAGCGCTCGTCGGTCGCGTCGGTGTAGGTGAGCACGACCTCGAGGCGGCTGAGGATGTCGCCCTTCTTCGGGTTGCCGTCGCGCGACAGCTCGAAGATCGCGGGCACGGTCGGGTGGAGCCCCTGGCGCTCGATCCCGCGGCGCAGGAGGGCGGCGATCCCCTCCTTCTGCAGGAACTCCTCGCGCGCGCCCGCGAGCTCGTCGGTGTAGACGAACTTGATCCCGCGGTGGACGAACGCCCGGTCCTCGAGGCTCTGGCGCACGCGGTCGGGGTCGAAGCGCAGCGTGTGGCCGAAGATCTCCTCGTCGGGGCGGAAGGTCACGGCCGTGCCCGTGCCCTTGACCTTGGCGCCCTTCTTCAGCGGGCCGGCGGGGCGGCCGCGGACGAACGTCTGCGCCCACTCGTTGCCGTCGCGGCGCACCTTGACCTCGAGGTGCTCGGCGAGGGCGTTGACGACGCTGGCGCCGACGCCGTGCAGGCCGCCCGAGTGCAGGTAGTTCTGGTGGCCGAACTTCCCGCCGGCGTGCAGGGTGGTGAGGATCAGCGTCACCGCCGGCAGCTTGTGCGTCGGGTGCAGGTCGACCGGGATCCCGCGGCCGTCGTCGCTCACGGTCACGGTCGTGCGGTCGGCCGAGAGCGTGACGTCGACCCGCGACGCGTGGCCGTTCATGGCCTCGTCGACCGAGTTGTCGACGATCTCGGCCAGCAGGTGGTGGTAGCCGTCCTTGCCGACCGAGCCGATGTACATGGCCGGCCGCTGGCGGACGGGCTCGAGCCCCTCGAGGACGGTGATGTCCTTGGCGGTGTAGGCGGTCGCCTTGGCCACGCTCAGCCCTCCCCTCCGGCGCCGTCGCCGGAGACCTGCTGCTCGGGCAGCTCGATCAGCTCGGGCGGCGCCGGCAGGGCGCGCCTGAAGCCGCCCCGCTGCTTGATCGCCACCGGCTCGTCGCCCAGCGCGCCGAGCTTCACGTCCTTGGCCACGACCTCGTCGTGCGCGCCGCGCGTCGTCTCGACCGGCAGGCTCGGGCGGGTCGTCGCGCCGACGAGCGCGTCGCCCTTCTCCAGGGCCACGGCCCGCTTGCCCTTGCCGGCCCCGGCGAGCGTCGGCACGTCGGCCAGCGGCGCTCGCAGGGCGTTGCCCCTGGCCGTGGCCACGAGCAGGTGCTTGCCGGCGGGCACCTCGACGGCCACGACCTCGTCGCCCTCGGCCAGCTTGACGAAGCGGCGCCCGGCGCGGGTCGAGGGCTCGCGGTGCGCGTCGAGCGGCACGCGGGCCACGTTGCCCTGGGCCGTGGCCACGACCAGCAGCGCCTCGGGGCCGGGCGCCGGGGCCAGGCGCGGGTCGAGCGACAGGACCGCGACGACGCGCTCGCCGTCGCCGAAGTTGAAGAACTTCTGCACCGGCTCGCCGAAGCCCGCCGTCGGCGGCACGTCGTGGATCGCCATGACGTAGCCGGCGCCCCGGTTGGTGAACAGCGCCACCTGCGCGATCGTCGAGCCCTGGACCACGGCCAGCAGCTCGTCGTCCTCGCGCAGGCGCACCTTGCTCGGGTCGCCGAGCTGCTTGACGCGCTTGAGCCGCCCGTCGCGCGAGACGAGCACGTGCGTGTCCTCGCGGCGCACGAGCGCCGACGGGTCGAACTCGTGGGCCTCGTCCTCGCCGCCTATGATCTTCGTCTGGCGGGCGTCGCCGTGGCGGGCCGCGTACTCCTCGAGCTCCTTCTTGATCAGGTCCCAGCGCGGCTTCGGGGCGGCGAGGAGCTTCTCCAGGCGCTTCACCTCGGCGCGCTTCTCGGCCAGCTCCTCCTGGACCTTCTGCACCTCGAGCTGCGCGAGCCGGTAGAGGCGCAGCTCCAGCACGGCGTCGGCCTGCGCCTCGTCGAGCTCGAAGCGCTTCATGAGCTTCTGCCGCGCGTCCTCGCGGTCGCGGGCGGCGCGCACGAGCTTGACCGCGTCGTTGACGTCGGCGAGCACCACGGCGAAGCCCTCGAGCAGGTGGATGCGCTCGAGGAGGCGGTCGCGCCGGAAGGTGATCGACTTCGTGACGACGTCGAAGCGGAAGTCGAGCCACGCGCGCAGCATCGACTTGAGGTTGCCCACCTCGGGCCGGCCGACGGGGCCGCGCGTGGGGAACAGGCAGGTCAGGTTCACGCCGTAGGTGGTCTCGAGCGGCGTGAGCTTGTAGAGCGCGGCCGCGATCAGCGTCGGGTCGGCGTCGGGCTTGAGCTCGAGGACGATCCGCAGCCCGGCGTCGGCCGTCGTCTGGTCGGCGATGTGGCCCACCTGCGGCAGCTTCTTGGCCTCGAGCAGGTCCTTGATCTTCGACAGCACCTGGGCCGTGGTCGACCCGTAGGGGATCGACGTGATCACCAGCCAGCGGCGCTTCACGCGCTGGCCCTCGGCCTGCGTCTCCTCGACCTTGTAGGTGCCGCGCAGCTTCACCGTGCCGCGGCCGGTCTCGTAGATCTGCCGCAGCTCCTCCTTCGTCGACAGGACCTCGCCGCCGGTGGGGAAGTCGGGGCCCTTCACCGAGCGGAGGAGCTGGGCGACCGACGCGTCCGGGTTGTCGATCAGCGCCGTCGTGGCCTTGACCACCTCGCGCAGGTTGTGCGGCGGGATGTTCGTCGCCATGCCCACGGCGATCCCGGTCGAGCCGTTGAGCAGGAGCAGCGGCACCGGCGTCGGCAGGACCTCGGGCTCCTGGCCCGTGCCGTCGTAGTTGGCCCGGAAGGGGACCGTGCCCTCGCCGAGCGTGGTCATGAGCTCGTGGCCGAGGGGCGCCAGCTTGGCCTCGGTGTAGCGCAGGGCCGCGGCGTTGTCGCCCGTGATCGCGCCGAAGTTGCCCTGCCCGTGGACGAGCGGGTAGCGGAGCGCGAAGGGCTGCGCCATGCGCACCATGGCGTCGTAGATCGCCTGGTCGCCGTGGGGGTGATAGTTCGACATGACGAGCCCCGCGACCTTGGCCGACTTGACCGGCTTCTGGTCGGGGCGCAGGCCCAGGTCGACCTCCATGGCGTAGAGGATCCGGCGCTGCACCGGCTTGAGCCCGTCGCGCACGTCGGGGAGCGCGCGCGAGGTGATCACGCTCATGGCGTAGCGCAGGTAGCGCTCGCGGGCGGTGTCGGGCAGCTCGATCGACTCGATCGTCTCGACCAAGGGGGAGGACCTCCTGGAGGCGGGGGGCCGGCGGACGCCGTTCGCAGGGTCCGGCCGGCACGTGCGAAGCGCTTGAGGATACGGGGGGGTGGCGGCGCGTCAACGATCGATGGCGCGGGCGCCCTCCAGGGCGGCGCGCGCCTCGCGGGCCGCCGCGTGGTCGGGGGGCAGGAGCTCGAGCGCCCGGCGCAGGTCGGCGCGGGCCGCGTCGACCTCGCCCAGGCGCAGGCGCACGAGGCCGCGGAGGGCCCAGGGCAGACCGTCGCCGGGGGTCAGCTCGACCGCCCGCGAGAGGTCGCGCGCCGCCTCAGCGAACGCCCCCTGCCCCCGGCGGAGCCTGCCCAGGTCCAGCCACACGTCCGCCCGCTTCGGCGCCAGCCGCGCGGCGTGCTCGAGGTCCTCGATCGCGCCGGCCACGTCCCCGCGCTGCAGGCGGAGCCCGGCCCGCTCGCTGCGGAGGGGGAGCGCTCCCGGGTGCTTCCGCACCGCCTCGTCCAGCTCGGCCTGCGCCTCGGGCATGAGCCCGCGCAGGCGGAGCACGCGCGAGGCGACGGAGTACGCGATCGGCGAGGCGATCAGCCGCTTGGCCTCGCCCGCGGCCGCGGCGGCGGCCTCCAGCAGGCCCGCGTCGAGGTAGATCACGCTCCGCTGCAGCATCACCTCGCCCGTCTGCGCGCCCGCCTGGAGCGCCGCCGTGCAGGCGTCCAACGCATCGTCGTAGCGCTCCAGCAGGAGCAGCGCCGAAGAGCGGCCCAGGTGCGAGGCGGCGCTCCCCGGTTCGCGGGCCAGGGCCTGATCGACGACCTCCAGCGCCGCCCCGGGGGCGCCCTGGGCCAGGAGGAGCATGGCGCGCGCCCGCAGGGTGCCGGGGTGATCCGGCCAGCGGGAGGACGCCTGGTCGACCGCCCGCGCCGCGGCGCCCACGTCCCCCGCGCGCACGTGCATGACGGCGAGGACCCCCTGGACCTCGGGCCCCTCGACCCCGAGCTCGAGGGCGCGCGCCAGCGCGCGCGACGCGGCCTGGTCGTCGTGCCGGGCGATCATCGCCAGGGCGCGGATGACGTGCGGCCGCCCTCGATCGGGGTCGACCGCCAGGACGCGCTCCGCGTCGGCGAGGGCGCCCGCGTGGTCCTGCAGCCAGGCGCCCGCCCAGGCGCGCAGCTCGAGGGCCTCGAGGTCGTCGCGGCGCAGGGCCAGGGCCTCGTCGGCGGCGCGGCGCGCGAGCGCGTGCTCGCCCCGCGCCGTGCGCAGGCGCGCCAGGGCCAGCCGCGGCTCGAGGGCGTCCGCGTCGAGGTCCGCCGCGCGGCGCAGGTCCGCGAGGGCGCCGTCGACGTCGCCTGCCGCCTCGCGCGCGGCCGCGCGGCGG